>NZ_JBWLUZ010000031.1:0-54367 GCF_057784325.1 Mesorhizobium sp. CNPSo 4689 | reverse complement strand
TCAGGTTGATGGTTCATTGGTGGGAAGGGGCCGAGCCATGCCGCGGCCTGTCCCAACAGGGACGACCAGGATCCTCTCGGCCTCCTTCCCACCTCAAACATAGCACTGAACGAACACACAGGATCCTCGGGTCTGCGCGTTCGCTTCGCATCCTTGCTACGCCCCAGGATGACGACGGGAAGAAGTTTCGGCCAATCTCTGAGGTATGCGGTTGCCTTGCCGACCCATCAGAACTCCGTCTCGAGGAACGAGCCCAACGCAGTCGTTCAGAAATAGCCGTCCGATGCGGCCGTCGCCTCTTTCGGGATCTCGACGCCGTCGACCAGAATCTTGTCGACCAGTTCATGGTGGAAGCAGACCAGCCCCTTGATGCGTTCGGCCTCGTGCACCGGCTCGGGATAGTACCAGACCAGGTTCTCGTGGCGCTTCTTGGAAGTCGTCACGTGGTAATAGTTGGAGATGCCCTTGTAGGGGCAGCGCGAGATGTAGCGGCTGGGGGCGAACATATCGAGCCTGGTGTCGGAGATCGGCAGATAGTGGCGCACCGGATGGCCGGTCTCGAACAGGAACACGCCACGCCGTGAATCGGCCACCTGCTCGCCGTCGAGGATGACTTGCACCCGCCGCGACGAGGGCAGGCAGTCGACCCGGCGGAACGGATCGCGGGCATGGACGAAGATCTCCTCGTCCTCTTCGAACCAGTGGCCCATCTTGCTCCAGTAGAAGGACATGTAGTCCGAGATTGGCGGGCAGCCCTTGGCCGGGTCGAGGTAGCGCCAGGCACCATCCTCGACCAGCGTGATGCCGGTGTTGAGCGAATAGTGGGTGGCGACGCCCTTGAACGGGTCCTCCGTGGTGGTCTTGCTGGGCAGCAGGAACTCCTCGCGCACGTCGCCGATCGGAAAGTAGTAGACCGGCAAATGGTCGGACTCGTAGAACACCAGCGCCTTGGTCGTGTCGGCGACGGTCATCGAGCCGACCTGAACCCGCAGCCGTTTCGGTGATGGCATGGTGAAGGCGACATAGCCCGGTTCGGATTCGTACTGCACGATAGTGTCGAGCACGGGGAAGTGCGGCCCGCGGCCGCGCAAATGGGGCTTGCGAATGGTGGTCTCCCGCTTCTTTTCGTTCGTGATGTGGCGTTGGTGCGCGGTCATGATCAGCCTAGGGACACACGGTCGAGCAGCAGGCCGGCGGCGATCGGCGGCAGGCCGCTGACATTCTTGCGCACCGGCACCAGCAAATCGGGGAAGTAACTGAAGATCACCGGGGTCTCGTCGAGCAGCAGCTTCTGGATGTCGGAGGCGGCCTTGCGCTGCGCATCGAGGTCGAGCGCCTTGAGGTAGCCGGCGACCAGCCCGTCATAGGTCGTATTCTTGAAATGCGCCGCGTTCCAGGGCCCATCGCTGACCAGCGGGCTCTTCAGGAACACGTTCGGCACGCTGCGGTGCGCGTAGTCGGTGATGCCGAGCGGGCTGTCCAGCCAGTCCGACTGTCCGAACACCGCCTTCCCGTAATATTTGTCCTGGTCCTCGATGTTGAGCGAGAGGCGGGCGCCGACTTCCTTGGCGAAGTTCTGGAACAGCTGCGCGTAGCCCGGAATGTCGGAATAGCGCAGCGTCGTCAGCGTGATGTCGAAGCCGCTGCCGAATCCCGCGGCTTCCATGAGCTGCTTGGCCTTGGCGATGTCCTGCGCGCGCTGCGGGATCGACTTGTCGGTCGCCGGGAAGGCCGGCGCGAACGGGCTGTCATTGCCGGTCGCCGCCATGCCGCGGCACAGCCCGTCGACCAGTTTGGAACGGTCGATGCACAAGGCCAGCGCCTGGCGCACGCGCTTGTCGGTGAAAGGCGCCATGTCGCAACGCATATGCAGCTGGCGGTGCGCGGTCGAGGCGACGCGCAGCACGGTGATGTCAGGGCTGTTCAGCACCACCTGGCTGACATCGAGCGGCACCGCGTCGAGCAGATCCACTTCGCCCGCCTGCAGTGCCAGGATGCGCGGTTGCACGTCACCGTAAAACTTGAATTCGAGCCGGTCGGGCAGCGCCTTCTCACCCCAATAGTCGGGATTGCGCACGAAGGTGGCGCCGACCTTCGGCGTGTAGGTCTCGAGCCGAAATGGACCGGTTCCCTCGAAGGTCTTTTCGTAATCGCCCTTGTAGCTCGCCGGCAGGATGACGGCGTTGTAATTGTCGATCGACACCGAATAGGGAAAGCTGCCGTTCGGCGCGTCGAGATGGAAGGCGACGGTGTGGTCGTCGACCTTCTGCGTGCCGCCCTTCGACAACAGGCCCTTGAACACCGACAGCGCGTTGGACGAGCCGCTCGGATCGGCGAGCCTGTCGAAGGTCGCCACGACGTCGTCCGCCTTGAAGTCCTCGCCATTGTGGAATTTCACGCCCTTGCGCAGCTTGAAGGTCCACACACTGCCGTCCTCGTTCGGCGACCAGCTCTCCGCCAGTACCGGCTTCAGCGTCAGGTCGGGCTGGGTTACGCACAAAAATTCGGCGGTCTGGAACACCAACTGATAGCTGCCGCTGTCGTAATAGGTGACGGGGTCGATGGCGCCGCCCGGCGTGGCGATGCCGGCACGCACGGTGCCGCCAGGTTTGCCTTCGGCGCGTGCCGGCGATGTGCCAAGCCCGAGCGCCGAGGCAATGCCGCCGAGGAAGGGCAGCGACAGGCCGAGCACGCTGCCATGGCGCAGGAATTCGCGGCGGCCGATCCTGCCGGCCAGCAACTCGTCGATAGCGGAATTTTCGATTACCGTGAGATTCCGGCGGGCGGTATCGATCATCCTGAAATGCTTTGGCATGGCGGCATTCCTTGCTTATCGTGGGGGCTAGGCCATCTAGTTCACTGTTGATCCCACCCGGAAAGCGATATTTTTTGATGGGGGTCATCGAAATCTTCGATGCAAGGTGGAGCCATGGACACAGAAAATCTGCGCAGTTTTCTCGAGGTTGCCGCGCATGGCAGCTTCACCGTCGCGGCGAGCCGGCTGAACCTCGCGCAGTCCACCGTCAGTGCGCGGATCAGGGGTCTTGAGGAGCAATTGGGGCGCAAGCTCTTTGTGCGCGACCGCGATGGCATCACGCTGACGCCAGCCGGCCGGCAGTTCCTGCCGCACGCCTCCTCGATCACCCGCACCTGGGAGCAATCGCGGCAGGACATCGCCGTTCCCGATGGTTACGAAACGCTGCTCAGGCTGACCGCACCGGCCTATCTCTGGCACCGCATCACCTCGCCCTGGATCGCCTGGATGCGCGAAAGGCGCCCGAATGTGGCGCTCAGACTCGAAGGCAGTTTTCCGGACCTGGCGATCGACCAGATGGCCGAAGGCCTGCTCGACATCTGCATCCTCTATCTGCCGCGGCCGCATCCCGGCATCGTCTATGAGACGCTGGCGGTCGACCAGGTGGTGCTTGTCCAGCACACGGCGCAGACCGGACCGTGGACGGAAAACTACATCCTCATGGATTGGGGGCTCGAGTTCCGCGTCGAGCACGACCGCGCTTTTGCCGGCCTGGTCAAGCCGGCCATATCGGCCGGGCTGGTCTTCATCGGACTGCAGCACGTGCTGTCGCAGCAGGCGGCCGCCTATCTGCCGCTCAGCGCCGTCAGCGGCCATATCGAGCGCGGCGAGCTGAGGCGCATCGAGGGCGCGCCGGTGTTCCAGCGGCCGATCTATCTCGCCTATCCGTCGAACCCGGCCTCGTCGGACACGCTGAATGTCGCGCTCGAGGGATTGCGCGATCTTGCGCGGGACTGGACGACGGGCGAGGGCTTTGCCGAAGGCGACCGCGCCTTCAGCATGGCGGATTCAATCGCGCAGAACGATCGCCTTTAGCCGATCGTCAGGCAGGCACCACCTGCATCGCCGGTTTCTGCAACCTTGCCAGCTCGGCATAGGGAATATGGCAGCGGATCGAATGGCCGGGCTCAGCCTCCGCCAATGGCGGCTCCTGCGTCTCGCAGATCGCGCCGATCTTGCGCGGGCAGCGCGTCTGGAACACGCAGCCCGGCGGCGGATGGGTGGCGCTGGGGATTTCGCCGTCGAGGCGGATGCGCGAGGTCTCGGTCTGGTCGAGCTTCGGCACCGCCGACAAAAGCGCTTCCGTATAGGGGTGGTGCGGGCCGGAAAACACCGCTTCGGATGGCCCCAGTTCCATGATTCTGCCGAGATAGAGCACGGCGATCTGGTCGGAGAGATAGCGCACCACGCCGAGATCGTGCGAGATGAAGATGTAGCTGACATCCTCTTTCGACTGCAGGTCGGCGAGCAGGTTGAGGATCGCCGCCTGCACCGACACGTCGAGCGCCGAGGTCGGCTCGTCGCAGACGACGATGCGCGGCTCGCCGGCAAAGGCCCGCGCAATGGCGACGCGCTGCTTCAGCCCGCCCGAGAGCTGGCGCGGTTTGACGGCGAGATGCCGATCGGTAAGCCGCACCGAACGGACAAGCTCGTCGAGGCGGGCCTGCAGTGCGGCGCCGCTCAAGCCCGCCAGCCGCTTCAGCGCGCGGCTGATCAGATGGCGGATCGAATGCGAGCGGTTGAGCGCCGAGTCCGGGTTCTGGAAGACGATCTGCATCGCCTTGATCTGGTCGTCGGTGCGGCTGTCCAGCCGCGGCGCCAGCGCCTTGCCCTCAAGCGTGATCGAGCCGCCTTCGTCCGGCGGCACCAGGCCGAGCAGCAGCCTGGCGAAGGTGGTCTTGCCGCTGCCGGATTCGCCGACCAGGCCGAGCGTCTCGCCGGGCCGCAGGCTGACGGAAACATCCTTTACGGCCCTCAGCGCATGGCCGTGGCTGGCATAGGTCTTGTTCAATCCCTCGACATGGAGGACCGGTTCCGATTTGGCCTTCGGTGCGGCTGCCACATCGCTCGGTGTCGCGCGCGGCAGCGCCGGCGCCTGTTCGTGGTAATGGCAGCGTGACAGCCGGCCGCCCAGATCGTAGAGCGGCGGCAATTCGCTGCGGCAACGGTCGGTGGCCAAAGCACAACGGTCGGCGAAGGCGCAGCCTTTGATGTCGGCGCCGATGCCGGGCAGGAACCCCGGAATGGTGTCGAGGCGGCCCTGGTCCTTGCGCTGGCCGCCGCGCGGCAGGCAGCGCAGTAGCGCCACGGTGTAGGGATGGCGCGGATCGTTGAACACGTCTTGCGTCGAGCCTTCCTCGACCAGCATGCCGGCATAGAGCACGCCGACCCGGTCGCACATTTTGGAGACGACCGCGAGGTTGTGGCTGATGAACAGGATCGAGGCCGAGAGTTCCTGGCGAAGCAGCGCGATCAGGTCGAGCACTTCGGCCTCCACCGTCGCGTCGAGGCCGGTCGTCGGCTCGTCGAGGATCAGCATGGTCGGATTGTTGGCTAAAGCCATCGCAATCGCCACGCGCTGCTGCATGCCGCCCGAAAGCTGGTGCGGATAGCGCTGCATGACGCTTGCCGGGTCGGAGATGCGCACCCGGTTCAGCATGGCGATCGCCCGCTCGGAGGCCGCCTCTCCCGTGACGCCGGCAAGTTCGAAGATCTCGGTCAGCTGGCGGCCGATGCGCAGCGACGGGTTCAGCGCCTTGCCGGGATCCTGATAGACCATCGACACGCTTTCCGCCCGCGTCCGCCGCAGCGCTTCGCCATCGAGCTTCATCACGTCCTTACCGTCGAGCGAGATGGCGCCGCCGGTGATCGAGCCATTCCTCGGGAGATAGCGCACCACCGACAGCGCCACGGTGGATTTGCCGCAGCCGGATTCGCCGACCAGCCCATAGGCTTCGCTCTGGCCGATGGCGAGGTTGAGGTTGCGCAGCACCGCCCGGTTGCGGCCGCCGACGCGGTAGGCGACCGAGAGGTCGGAAAGTTCGAGCGCGTTGGCTGCCTTCTCAGTCATTGAACGCTCCGTGGACGCCGTCCGCCGCAAGGTTGACGCCGATCACCAGCGAGGCGATGGCCAGAGCGTCGAACAGCACCGTCCACCAGAAGCCGCCGCCGATCATGCCGTAGTTGCTGGAGATCGAGAGCCCCCAGTCGGGCGAGGGCGGCTGGATGCCGAAGCCCATGAAGGACAGCGTGGCAACGGCGAAGATGGCATAGCCGAGCCGCACCGTCGTTTCGACCAGGATCGGTGGGATGACGTTGGGCAGGATCTCGACGAACATCGTGTGGAAAGCGCTCTCGTGCCTGAGTTGCGCTGCTGCGACATAGTCGAGCTCGCGTTCGGCCAGCACCGCCGAACGCACCGTACGGGCGATGATCGGCGCGAAGCTGAGGCCGATGACGACGATGACCGTCGTCTTGGAGGTGCCGAGCGCGACGATGGCGAGCAGCGCCACGATCACCACGGGGATCGCCATGAAGGCTTCGAGGATGCGGCTGATGACGTCGTCGACGATGCCGCGGAAATAGCCGGTGAACAGGCCGAGCGCAGTGCCGGCCACGGTCGCCAGCAAGGTGGCCAAAGGCGCCACGGTGAGGATGTCGCGCGAGCCGACGATGACGCGCGAGAACACGTCGCGGCCGATCTGGTCGGTGCCGAACCAGTGTTCGGCCGACGGCGGCGCCAGCGCGTTGATGATGTCGTCGGCGAGCGGGTCGTAAGGGACAAAATGCTCGCCGAACAGTGCGCAGGCGATCCAGAACAACACGATGCCGAGGCCAGTGAGGAACGTGCCCGACCGCAGCAGGGAGAAAAAGACCTCCGCCGTCGGACCGCGTCGCCCTGCATTGCCGGGCGCGGGGCTGGTGGCGGGACTGTCGGTGGCGCTCATTGGTCTGTCCCCAGCCGGATGCGTGGGTTGAGCACGGAATAGAGGAAGTCGGCGGCCAAAGTGGCCACCGCATAGACGATGCCGATGGTCAGGATGCCGGCCTCCAGGATCGGGAAATCCTTGCCGCGCGCGGCGGTGAAGATCAGCGAGCCGATGCCTTGGTAGCGGAACAGCGTCTCGATGACGACGAGGCCGCCGATCAGGTAGCCGGTCTGGGTCGCGATGACGGTGATGGTCGGCAGCAGCGCGTTGCGCAGCACATGCCGCCAGATCACCGTCCGCCATGGCAGGCCCTTCAACACGGCGGTGCGCGTGTAGTCGGAATCGAGCGCCTCGATCATGCCGGAACGCGCCATGCGGGCGATATAGCCGAACAGCACCAGGAACAGCGGCAGCGAAGGCAGGATCAGATAATAGAGCTGGGTGAAGAAGCCGGCATCGCGCGGCCAGGCGGCGGAGATCGGCAGCCAGCGCAGCCAGACGCCGAAAATCAGGATCAGGATGATGCCGGTGACGAATTCGGGCAGCACCGTCACCGACAGGCCGCCGAGGCTGATGATGCGGTCGAGCGGCCGGTTGAGGTTGAGCGCGGCGATGACGCCGCCGAGGATGCCGATCGGCACCACCAGCACGAAGGCGACCGCCGCCAGCTTCATCGAATTGCCCAGCGCATCGATGACGAAGGGCGCCACCGGCGAGCGGAAAATATAGGAGGTACCCATATCGCCCTGGAGGAAATTCCAGATCCAGCTCGCATATTGGGTGAGCAGCGGCCGATCGACGCCGAGCGTGTGATTGAGCGTGTCGACGGCGCGCTGGTCGGCAAACGGTCCCAATATGGCGCGCCCGACATTGCCGGGCAGCACCTGGCCACCCAGGAAAACCATGATGCTGAGCAGGAACAGCGTGACGAGCGATAGGGCCAGGCGCCGGACAAGGAAGGAGAGAATGGCTAGGACTCCTTGTGGAGCCAGCTCCCCATGAGGGAGCCGGCTTAGAGGATTGGCTTTCCCTTTCTGCTCAGGCCTTCGATGCCTTGTCCAGGAACAACTGCGACATGGCAGTCGGCTGCACGCCGGTCACGCCTTTCGCCGTCGCCGTCAGATAGTCGTAGAAATAGCCGAAGATGACCGGCGTTTCCTCGAGCAGCAGCTTCTGGATCTTGCCGGCGCTAGCCTTCTGCGCCTCAAGGTCGAGCGCCGCGATGTAGCTGGTCGCGAGCGTGTCGTAGTCCTTGTTCTTGAAGTGCGCCGCGTTCCAGGTGCCGTCACTCTTCAGCGGTGCTGCAAGGTAGACGTTGGGCACGCCGCGATGGCCGTAATCGGTGATGCCCATCACCGAGTCCAGCCAGTTCGACTTGCCGAACACCGCATCGCCGTAATAGGCGCCCTGGTCGAGGATGTTGAGCTCGAGCTCGATGCCGATCTCCTTGACCCAGTTCTGGATGAGCTGGGCATATTCGGGGATTTCCAGATAGCGCTCGGTGGTCAGCGTCACCTTGAAGCCCTTGCCGGCGCCGGCCGCTTCCATCAGCTGCTTGGCCTGCGCGATGTCCTGCTCGCGCTGTGGCACGCTCGGGTCGGTCGAGGGATAGGCAGAGGCGAACGGGCTGTCGTTGCCCTCCAGGGCGCGGCCCTTCATCAGACCGGCGGCAAGCTTCTTGCGGTCGAGGCTGAGCGCGATGGCGCGGCGCACGCGCGGATCCTTGAACGGATCGGAATCGCAGCGCAGGTGCAACTGCTGGTGTGCCACCGATTTCAGGCTGATGATGTCGACATTCGGATCGTTGAGCAGGCCGACGCCGGCCAGCACCGGCATCTGGTTGATGATGTCGACCTGGCCGCCCTGCAGCGCCAGGATCTGCGGCTGCATGTCGGCGAAGAAGGTGAACTCGGTGCGCTCCGGCAGCGCCTTCGTCCCCCAATAGTCCTCGTTGCGCACGAAGGAGGCGCCGACCTTGGGCGTGTATTTCTCGATCTTGAACGGCCCGGTGCCGTCGAAGCTCTTTTCGTAGTCGCCCTTGTAGCTCGCCGGGATGATGACGGCGTTGTAATTGTCCGACGACACCATGTAGGGGAAGTTGCCGTTCGGCGCGTCGAGATGGAACTCGACCGTATGGTCATCGACCTTCTTGGTCGCGCCCTTTTGCAATATGCCGCTGAACACCGACAGCGCGTTGGACGAATTGGCCGGGTCGGCAAGCCGGTCGATGCTGGCCACCACGTCGTCGGCCTTCATCTCGCCGCCGCTGTGGAACTTGACGCCCTTGCGCAGCTTGAAGGTCCAGACCGTGCCTTTGTCGTTCGGCTTCCAGCTTTCGGCCAGCGCCGGCTGCAACACCAGGTCGGGCCCGTCGATGCAGAGGAACTCGGCGACTTGCTGCATCACCAGTAGACCGCCGGCGTCAGCGATGGTCACCGGGTCGATCGCTGCTGCCGGCACGCTGCTCGCCACGCGGATGGTCGCACCCGGAGCGCCCGCTGCGCGAGCGAGCGAGGGCATGGCACCGAGGCCGGCGGCTGTGCCGATGCTGCCCAGCAGCGGCAGCGACAGGCCGAGCAGGCTGCCATGGCGGATGAAGTCGCGGCGGCTGACCCGGCAGTCGATCAGCCCATCGATGAGATGGTTTTCGAGCGGCGAGCGCGAGCGCCGGATGAGATCGAGAAGGCGATAGTTCTTGCTCATGGGACTTACCCTTTCCCCTGTGTTCTTGTGATTGACGAATGTTCTTGTGATTGACGAATTCCGTGGAGTTCTCCTGGATCCCGGCCGTCAATGTGGTCTTCGACCGGAACTCTAACATGCGGTCCTCTCCGGTCCTGCGCGGCAGGGCCGGATTTTCGAAGCTCCGTTCGTCCCGCGTTACGCGATCCTTGTCGCGGCTGCGGGCTTCTCTTGTTGTATCCGTCTCCTGTTGGTTTGTGTGATCACTCCTAGTTCAACGGCAGGCGCCGATAGGTGCCGGGCTTCGCCGGGTCGTTATACTTGTTACACGGCCCGTTCTCGACAAAGTCGCGATGGCAGGCGGCAAGGTTCTCGCGCGACAGGGTGACGCCGAGGCCGTGGCCTTCGGGCACGCGCACGACATTATTTCGCGGCGAAAACGGCCCTTCCTCGATCACGTCGATAGGCCACATGCGAAACAGCGATTGGTTTGGCTCGCGGATCCATCCGAGGGCTGCGCACAGATGCAGATAGCAGGCGCTGCCGATGCCGCTGTCGCCGCTGTAGCACCAGAAATCGATGCCGGCATGCTCGCAGGCACCGACGAAGCGCAGCAGCCGGCCGATGCCGCCATGCGCCGTCGGATTGCCGACGATGGCATCGGGCACCTTGATCTCCATCGCGCGGGCTATATCGATATTGTGGGTCGAGAACGGGATCGAGCAATGCCGGCGCAATTCGCGCATCTCCTCGATGGTCGCCACCGGATCCTCCCAGTTGCGCACGCCCAGCTCTTCCAGCGGCCGCGCCAGCCGCCTGGCGGTCGCCAGCGAATAGGCCTGGTTGGAATCGATGCGAATCATCGCCTCATCGCCGAGTTTTCTGCGGATCAGCTCGACCATCTTGAGCGAGATCTTGGGATCCTGCGTCGAGAATTTGCCTTCGAAGAAAGTCGTGCCATGGGTCTCGTGCAGTTCGACGCAATAGTCGGCGACTTCTTCCGGCGTCGTCTCGCCCTTCACCTTGGGACCGTCGCCGCGCAGCGAGAAATAGTCGGTGAACGGGATGTCCTTGCGCACAGCGCCGCCGAGCAGCTGGTAAAGCGGCTGCTTCCACGCCTTGCCACGCAGATCCCAGAACGCCATCTCGATGGCGCCGAAGGCCATGATGCGGCTGCGGTCGTTGATCGACTGCACGCCGGTCCAGTAGGGCAGGCAGGCTTCTTCCGCGCCGGCGATGTCGAACGCGTCGCGGCCGGCGAGTCTTGGCGCCAGCACGTCGTTGATGATCGCCGCTGCGGCTGGCGTCGGCGCCTCACCGAGGCCGATCAGACCGTCCTCCGTCTCGACCTCGACGATCGTCGGCGAGAAGCCGTCGAGTTCGCCGAACACCCAGGCATAGGGCGCTTCGAGCCGCAGGTTGATCGGCGTCGCCTTTATGCGGCGGATCTTCATCTCAGCCGATCTCGAAGAAGGGCTTGCCGAGCAGGTCGGGCACGACATCGATGCCGAGGCCCGGACCATCGGGAATGCCCATGCGGCTGCCGGTCACCGGCGGCATGTTGGAGGCGGTGCGTATCGTCACCCATTCATGGAAGGCGATGGCGTGCAGGCGGCGCTCCTCCGGCGTCGACAGCGACAGATGCGCCATCGCAGCTGTGTCGATTTCGGCGCCGCCGGTGTCCTCGACCGTGATCATGAAGCCAAGATCGACGGCGAGGTCGCGGATCTGGCGGGTCTTGGTCACGCCGCCGAGCCGCGAGATCTTGAGCGTCAGCCCATCGGCGGCACCCTTGCGGTGGATGTCGAGCATGTCGTCCAGCGAGGCGACGGATTCGTCGAGCACCATCGGCTTGTCCAGCGAGCGGCGCACCGACATGTTTTCATCGATGGTGGTGCAGGGCTGCTCGAACGTGTAGTCGATGGCGCGCGTCGCGTCGGCGAACTGGCGCGCCTGGTAGGGCGTCCAGCCGGCATTGGCGTCGCAGAAGATGACGGTGCCTTTCGGCACCGCGGCGGCGACAGCCGTCACGCGCTCGATGTCGTCACGGACATTGCCGCCGACCTTGACCTGCAGCCGTTGGAATCCCTGGCCGACGATGCGCTTGGCAAGTGCGGCCATCGCGTCGACCGTGCCGTGGGTGACGACCTTGTAAAGTTCCGCCGTCTCGCTCTCGCGGCCGCCGAGCAACGTCACCAGAGGCACGTCGGCGGCGCGCGCGGCGAGATCCCAACAGGCCATGTCGAGAGCCGACTTGATATAGGGATGGTCCTTGAACACCGTGTCCATCAGCCGGCCGATGCCGGCCAGGCCGCGCGGGTCCTGGCCGATCAGATGCGGCGCGATCTCGACCACGCCCGCGCGGACACCCGCTGCGAACGCTGGTGAGTAAAAATTGCCGAGCGGCGCCATTTCGCCCCAGCCGGTCACCCCGCTGTCGGAGGTGATGGCGACGATCACCGCGTCGAACGCGTCGGCGACGCGCCCCTTCGACATGCGGTATGGCCCGTCCACGAAGGGCTGCACGACATGGTAGGCTTTTATGGTTTTGATCTTCACGTTGTTGTCCGTTGTCAGCAAAGTTCGGATTGGTCAGGCGCCCTTCGACGCGCGCTTTTCGAGGCCGCGCGCGTAGGCAAGGAGCTCTTCGAAATCGAGGTCGATATGTTCACGGGCATGGCGCTGGGCGGCACGCATGTCCTTGCCCTTCAGCAGCTGCACATAGGTCTCGTGGACGTCTTCCGAGGGCACCGGCTCGTTGCGGGCCCGCTGGTGGAGGGCGAAATACATCTGCAGCCGGCTGGTCAGCCGCTGCCAGGTTTCCAGGAGCACCGAATTGTCGGCCCATTCGTAGATCAGGCCGTGCAACTGCAGCGCTGTTTCGATCTGGCGGGTTGTGTCGAGATCGCGCGTCGCCTGCTTCACCGCTTCGTGGCGCCGGTCGAGCTCGTCGAAGAAGCGCCGGTCGCGCAGCTTCCAGGCCCGCTCGATGGCAAACTCGTCCATCACCTTGTTGAATGAATAGGCGTCGTCGATGTCCTTGGCGGTCACATTGATCACGAATGTGCCGGCATACGGGATGCTGGTCAGGATGCCCTCCTGCACCAGTTCGCGCATCGCCTCGCGCAGCGGCGCGCGGCTCACCCGCATCTGCTCGGAAATCCTGAGTTCGTTGAGCTTCTGTCCCGGCTCGAGCTGGCCGGTCAGGATCGCCCGCCTGAGCAGCGCCACGATCTCGGCCCTGCGAGTCGTATCCGCGATCGGACTGAAGTCCAGCTTGGCCATGCGCTCACTCCGGGGAGAACCGGAAGTAAGACAAGCAGATTGTCGACAATCTAGCAATAGTGAGTTTCTTGGCGGTGCGCTTTTCTGATCCGCGGTGCGTTATGCGGCTCTTCCGTAGAAGCCCACCCGCTCCTCGGCGCTGAACATCACGCCCGGTTTCTCGTAGTAGGAAAACACCGCGATCATCCGCTCGCGATTGCCCTCGACGGTGGTGACGCGATGCGCGGTGTTCTTGCCGCGAAAGACGTTCAGCGTGCCCGCCTTCATCCGCAATATCTTCGCCTCGGGGTCGCGTCCTTCGAGCAGTTTCGCGACGCCGTCATAGTTGGGATTGTCGTCCGAGCGCAGATCGGTGCGGTATTCGAGATCGCCGCCGCGCTCGGCGGCCTGCAGCAGAAGCGTCGTGGTGAACTCCGAACGGTCGAAATGCCAGTTGAGCGCCTCGCCGGCGCGGTAGCCCATGACATTGGTGCGGGCGAGGGGATCCTGCATGACATGCAACTGCTGCTTGCCCATCGCCGCCGCCAGGAAGCGCAGCAGCGGTTCGTACTCGTAGATGGCGAGCACTGTGCTGCCGGGAATCTGGTCGGCGCAGACGGTGTGGCTGATGGTCTCGACCTTGCGCAGCGCCGGATGGTCGGGGGCAAGCTCGGGAATATCAGGCTTGAAGTAGATGTTGTGCGTGCGCTTGTGGATGTGCGAGCGCGTGTCCATCACCGGTTGGATTTCCGACGCAGCCTTCTCGGCGACGCCGGGGCGCAGAAAACCTTCGAGATTGAACATGCCGTCAGCCTCGAGTGCGGTGACGGACTCAGCCAGAAGGCGCTTCCATTCGGGGCTGCCCTCGCGGTCGAGTGGGTAGCGGTCCAGGTCGAGAATGTCTTTCATCGTCGCGTCCTCGTGAAATCCTGCAGTCACTAGACAGCAAGGAAATCTTTCTCTCAACGCAGAAAATTGTTAGTCTCTCATAAGAAAAACTTGGGGAGGAGACGGCATGGAAAAGCTTCCGCCGCTGAATGCAGTGCGGGCGTTCGAAGTCGCCGCGCGCACCGCCAGTTTTACACTGGCCGCCACCGAACTCGGCGTCTCGTCGGCTGCAGTCAGCCAGCAGATCCGCAATCTGGAAAATTGGTTCGGCAAGCAGCTGTTCGTGCGCAGCGGCAACCGCATCGCACTGACCGATGCCGGCCACGCCATCTACCCGCAAGCGTCGCGCGCTCTGGGTGATATCGCCGCGATTGGGCGGCGCATGCTGGAAGGCGGCTTGAGGACGCGTCTCGTCGTCAGCGTGCCGTTTTCGTTGGCTGAACTGTGGCTGGCGCCAAAACTGGCAGTGCTTCTGGAGGCCTTTCCGCAGATGGCGATCGACGTTCGGGTCGAGGATGACCCTGTCGACATCGCCCGTCAGAACATCGACCTGCGCATCAGCTATGGCGACTATCACTATCCCGGCTTGAAGCTCGTCCGCCTCGTCCATGACGATGTGCTGCCGGTCTGCGCGCCGGACTTCTGGCGTCACCACGGCAATGGCGCATCCGGCCTCGAGGGCGTGCACGACAGCATGTTCATCCACACCAACTGGGGTCCGAACTATGCCACGCATCCGAGCTGGGCGGACTGGTTCGCGGCGTCAGGACAAAACCGCTCGCCCGATCCGTCGCAAGGACGGCGCGTCGGCCTGTCCAGCCTGGCGATCGCCTCGGCCCGGCTCGGCCTCGGCATCGCGCTTGGCCAGCGGGTCATGGCTCGCGCCGATCTGGAGACGGGGCGCCTCATCGCGCTGTCACCGGTCTCGGTGCGGCTTGGCCATCCCTACTGCGCCTTCATGCTGCCGGCCAAGGCCGAGCGTGCCGACGTCGCCGGCCTTGTCGAACTGCTCGGAGCAATTCCAGGAAAAGTGCGCAGCGGTTTTCCGTCCGGAATTGCGTAAAAACAAAAACAGCAAAACGGCGCCCCCGGCTTGAGGCCGAGGGCGCCGTTGGACCGGGCCTGACGGGGGTTGTCAGGTGGCCGGTTTCTGGGGCAGCGGCGAAACCGGCATGCCGGGTCCGATCTTCTGCAGATTGCCGGTGATGACCTGATCGCCTTCGGCAATGCCGCTGGAGATGGCGATGAGATCGCCATTGACCGGCCCGAGTGACACGATGCGCTGGTCGACCGTGTTGCCCTTGCCGAGGACATAGAGGTATTTGCCGAGCTGGCTGGAGCCGAGCGCCACCTGCGGCACCATCAGCGCGTCGGGCTGTTCCTTGATGTGCAGCCGCACCCGGACATACTGGCCGGGCAGCAGCGTGAACTTCGCATTGCCGATCGTCGCGCGTGCCGTGATGGTGCCGGTCGAATGGTCGACGGTGTTGTCAATGAAGGTGAGCTGACCCTTCTGGCTCGGCTCCGTCTCGCCGGGAAGCAGGATATCGACATTGATTGGGCCTGCCGCCTTGGCTTGCTCTATCTGCGCCAGATCCGTTTCGCTCGGATTGAAGGTGACGTAGATCGGATCGAGCTGCACCAGCGTGTTGAGCACCGTGCCGCCGACGCTGACCAGCGTGCCGACGGAGGCCTGGTTGCGGCCGATGCGGCCGGGGAACGGCGCCTTGATCTCGGCATAGCTCAGATTGAGCTCCGCCGTTCGCACCGCGGCCTGATTGACCGCCAGTGACGCCTCGGCCTCGCGCAACGTGCTGGTGCGCTGGTCAAAGCTGTCCTTGGCGAGGTAGCCGCTCTTGGCGAGCTCCGTGCCGCGGCCGAGATTGGAGCGCGCATAGTCGAGTGTTGCCGTGTCGCGCTGCACCTGCGCCTTGGCCTGGTCGAGAGCCGCCTGGAAATCCTCCGGAGCTATTCTGTAGAGCAGGTCGCCCTGCTTGACGTCGCTGCCGTCGGCGGCAGCCTGCTCCTGCAGATAGCCCGGCACGCGCGCCTGCAACGTGATGCTGCGGATCGGCTCGGTGCGCGCGGCATAGTCGAGATAGATCGGGATGGTCTTGCGGACCACGCCGACCACCGGCACCGGCATGACGAACGCCGCCGGAGCTGGAGCCGCCCCTGCGGTGCCGGCATTGACGCCGAGATTGCCCATGTCGAGCAGATGCACGCTCGCCACCGAGATCGCGCCCAGCGCGACGGCCGTTCCCAAAGCGATTTTCCATTTACGCATGATTAATATCTCCAATCCTATTCGGCCGCTTCGGCCAGGCGCATCGGCGCTGGTTCGGCAGTCGGTTCAATATTGTCCTGTTCATGTGCGGCCGTGGGCTCGCTGCGCTCGCGGCCTTCGCGCAGCCGTTCGATCACCGCGTAGAAGACGGGCACGAACACCAGCGACAGGATTGTCGCTGCCACCATGCCGCCAAAGACGGTGGTGCCGATTGACTGCCGGCTTGCTGCACCGGCGCCCGTCGCAAACATCAGCGGCAACACGCCGAGGATGAAGGCGAAGGCCGTCATCAGGATCGGCCGCAACCTTAGCCGTGCGGCTTCCATCGCCGCGTCGACGATGGTGAGGCCTTCCTCGCGTCGCCGCCTTGCGAACTCGACGATCAGGATCGCGTTCTTGGCGGCGAGGCCAATCAGCATGACGAAGCCGATCTGCGAGTAGACGTCGATCTGCATGCCGCGCAAGAACAGGGCTGCGAAGGCGCCGAACAAGGCCAGTGGCACCGCCAAGAGCACCATGAACGGCATCGCCCAGCTTTCATACTGCATCGCCAGGATCAGGAAGACGAAGACGATGGCGAGGCCGAAGACGACCGACGCGATCGATCCTGCCTTGAGCTCCTGGAAGGTGATGCCGGTCCACTCGAAACCGAAATCCCTTGGCAGCGCGGTGGCAGCGGCCCGTTCCATCGCGGCAACCGCCTGACCCGAAGAATAGCCGGGGGCAGCGCCGCCATTGATCGTGGCCGAGGCGTTGTTGTTGTAGTGCGGGACGGTTTCCGGACCGACGAACGGCACCAGCTTGCCCAACGTCGAGAGCGGCACCATGCCGCCAGACGCATTGCGCACATAGAGCCGCGAAATGTCGGCCGCACCGGCACGTGCATCCTTGTCGGCCTGGATGGTCACCCGGAAGGTGCGGCCGAACAGGTTGAAGTCGTTCACATAGAGCGAGCCGAGATAGATCTGCAGCGTGTTGAAGACATCGGGCAGGTTGAGGCCGAGCAGTTTGGCCTTGCTGCGGTCGAGGTCGTAGTTGAACTGCGGCGTCGAGGTCGAGAACGGCGAGAACAGCTGCTGCGGATTGATTTCCGGCTGCTTGCGCGCCTCGGCGATGACGGCTTGCGTCGCATCGTTGAGAGCCACGCTGCCGCGCCCGGTGAGATCCTCGACGACGAATTCGAAGCCGCCCGTGGTGCCGATACCCGGGATCGAAGGCGGATCGAAGGACAGCGCGAAGGCTTCCGGAATCTGCATCAGCTTGCCGCGCACATCGGCGACGAGCTTCGATGCGCTCTGGTCGGGGCCGCGTTCTTCCCAAGGCTTCAGGATGGCGAACTCGACCGCCGAGTTCGACTGTGCCGCGCTGGTCAGGAAGTTCAGGCCGCTGATCGAGCCGACGATGTCGACGCCAGGCGTCGCCTGCAGAATGTCGCGCGCCTTCTGCGCCACCGCGTCGGTGCGTTCCAGCGAGGCGCCGTCAGGCAGCTGGATGACGACGAAGAAGTAGCCCTGGTCCTCGACCGGAAGGAAGGTCGAGGGCAGCTTCTGCCAGACGAAGTAGGTGGCGACCAGCCCGGCCGCGAACAGGCCGAGCATGATCCAGCGCAGCCGGATCAGGATGCGCACGCCATGCGCATAGGCATGCGAGAGCTTGTCGAAGCCGGTGTTGAACCAGCGGAACGGCGCGAACTGCGTCTCGCCGCGATGGCGCAGGAAGGCAGCACTCAGCGCCGGGCTGAGCGTCAGCGAGTTGAAGGCCGAGATGCCGACCGAAATCGCCACTGTCAGTGCGAACTGGTTGTAGAGCTTGCCCGAGACGCCGGGGATGAAGGCGACTGGCACGAAGACGGCCATCAGCACTGCTGTGGTGGCGATGATCGGTCCGGTGACTTCGGCCATCGCGGCCTTGGTCGCCGCCAGCGGTTTGAGACCCGCCTCCAATTGTCGTTCGACATTTTCCACCACCACGATGGCGTCGTCGACGACAAGGCCGATGGCCAGCACCATGCCGAGCAGAGAGAGCATGTTGAGCGAGAAGCCGAGCATCTCCATGACGACCATGGTCGCCACCAGCGACACCGGAATGGCGATGGTCGGGATGATCGTCGTGCGCCAACTCTGCAGGAAGATGAACACCACCGCCACGACCAGCACCAGCGCTTCGCCGAGCGTGATCAGCACGTCATGCATCGAGGCCGACACGAAGCGCGTCGTGTCATAGTGCATGGCATAGGAGACGCCTTTGGGGAAACGCGCCGACAGCTCCTGCATCTTGTCCTTGACGCGCTGCTGCAGATCGAGCGCGTTGGAGCCGGGCATCTGGTAGACGGCGAGCACCACGGTCGGGTCCTTGCCGAAGAAGGCCGAGGACGAATATTGCAGCGCGCCGAGCTCGATGCGGGCGACGTCCTTCAGCCGCACCAGCGAGCCGGTGTCGGTGTTGGCGCGCACGACGATGTCGCCGAACTCTTTCGGGTCGCTCAGGCGGCCGACAGCGCTGACCTGCATTTCGAAAGCAGTGCCGGCGGGCGCCGGCGACTGGCCGATCTTGCCGGCCGCCACCTGGACGTTCTGTTCCGAGATGGCGTTCTGGACGTCGACTGCGGTGATGCCGAGATTGGCAAGTTTGTCCGGGTCGAGCCATACGCGCATTGAATAGCGGCGCTCGCCGAAGATCTGCACGTCGCCGACGCCTTGCAACCGCTTCAACGGATCGACGATCTGCAGATAGGCAAGGTTGCTCAGCGCCACCGGGTCGACCGATTTGTCGGGCGAGGTCAGGTTGACGATGAGAACGAAGTTCGGGTTCTGCTTCTTGATCGTCACGCCGCCCTGGTTGACGATCGCCGGCAGCGACGAGGCGGCCTGCGAGACGCGGTTCTGGACGTCGACGGCCGCCGTGCTCAGCGGATAGCCGACATCGAAAGTGATGGTGATGGTCGAGGAGCCGTCATTGGAACTCGACGACGACATGTAGGTCATGCCTTCAACGCCGTTGATCTGCTGCTCCAGCGGCGTCGTCACCGTATCGGCGACCACCTGCGCGCTGGCGCCCGGATAATGGGCGCTGACCACGACCTGCGGCGGCGTGATGTCGGGAAACTGCGAGACCGGCAAAAGGAAATAACAAATCGCCCCGGCGAGCACCATGATGATGGCGATCGCCGACGCGAAGATCGGGCGGTGGATGAAATAGTTCACCATGACACGCAGGCCTCGTTGAATGCTTTTGCTTCGCCAAACGCGTTGGCGATTCTGGACAGCTGCCGGCCGCGCGCCGTCTCTTCCGGAAAGCGCGGCGCCGCCTTGCGGGCTGGCGCCTGCGCGGCCGCCAGCGAACGCAGCGTCGCCTCCAAGGCGCGCGGATCGACCCGGTCCGCCTTCATCACCAGCCGGATCATCGGATCCCGGATGGCTTCATCGATCGTCAAATCCTTGCGCTGCGACATAGGAGCGGCTCCTGGCTGGCGATTCGCATCGGATGATCGCGAACCGTTTTTCTCGTTCTCACCGGCCGAAGCCGCATGACATGCAGTGTTCTTGCCCTATTTCGTCCGGTAGGCCCCAACGGCGATACCTGTCGTTGACGGGAGGCAAGACGGGTGTTACCAGTAAGTAACATTCGTGACGTTACAGACCGGTAACACCCTAGTCAAGAGGTGCGCCGAATTTTTAGGGAGACAAGGAGACTTCGATGACAGACGGCACTACGGAACGCGTTCGGCCCCGGGATCGGATCCTGGAGACGGCACAGGACATGTTTCACAAACATGGCATTAAGGGCGTCGGCGTCGATGCCATCACCGAGGCCGCCGGCACCAACAAGATGACGCTCTACCGTCATTTCGAGTCCAAGGACGACCTGATCATCGAATGCCTGCGCGCCACCGCATGCAAGGCCGCCGCGATATGGGACGCATTCGAGGCCGAATATCCCGGCGACAAGCTCGGGCAATTGCATGCCTGGGTTCGCAAGGCCGCCGATATGCTCAACGCCGACAGCCGCGGCTGCGACATGGCCAATGCCGCCATCGAGCTCAGCGAGACCGATCATCCGGCGCGACGCGTCATCAAGGAACTCAAGGAAGCCCAGCGCGACCGCCTGGTGGCGCTCTGCCGCGACGCAGGCGTCGGCCAGGCCGAGCTTCTCGCCGACACGCTGTCGCTGCTGCTCGAGGGCGCGCGCGTCTCGATGCAGAGCGTCGGCGCCGAAGGCCCGAGCGCGCAGTTCGTGCGCATGGCGGAGGGTTTGATTGCGTCGTTCCGGGCGCGATAGGACCGACGCTTCGCGTTTTTGACGCTGAAGAATCCTGAATCTGTACCCGGAACGAAAAAAGCCCGCTGCCGGGAGGAGGTGGCAGCGGGCTCGATTTCGAATGAGACGCGGGAGGAGGTGCGCCGCATTCAGCGTCGGCATCGCATCTGGGAGGAGTAGATGGCCGACACCCAGATATCTACCGATTGCTTAATGATTCGGCAACCATAAAAGTTGCATAGCAGGTGTGCAGAATTGCCGCATCAGCCACCATTCCTCCGACAAATCCGGACAAAGCGACCTTGCTGCGGCGCACTAACCTATTGAACCGGCACGTTTTCCTTGAAGATCAGGCGTGGCTCGATGAATTTTTTCGTCAGGTAAGGCGCCGAAGACGCAATCGAGCCGAGCAGGCGGATGACCGACTGTTCGGCGATCAGCCGCGCATTCTGGTCGATGACGACATCGGCGATATCGTCGACCAGATAGCCGCGCGTTTCCCTGGTCAGGTCGTGGCAGATGAACACCGGCTTCTTCTTCGGCCTTGCCTCCAGCAGTGCTTTCGCCACGCCCGAGCGACCGGCGCCGACGCAATAGATGCCGAGCAATTCAGGCTCGTTGTGCAGCGCCTTCATCGTCGCGGTGTAGCTCACCTCCGGCTCGTCATTGATCTCGACGGCGCTCGAGACGCTGAGGTTGGGGAATTCCTCTGAGAGTACGGAGCGGAAGCCCATCTCGCGTTCCTCATGGCCGCGATAGGAGCGTGAGCCGACGACCATGGCCAGATGTCCGGTGCGGCCGCCGAGGAACCGTCCCATCAAAAGTGCCGCGGTGCGGCCGGCGACCCGGTTGTCGATGCCGACATAGGCCGAGCGCGGTGCCGCCGGAACGTCCGAGACCAGCGTGACCAGGCGGATGCCGGCCTCGACCACCTCGCGCAGGATGTTGCGCGTTCTCGGATGATCGACGGCGATGACGCCGACGCCGTTCGCCTTGAGCGAGAGGTTTTCGATGGCACCCTGCAGCGCGCCGGGCGCGATGCCGGCGAGGCTGTGGATGCGGCAGGATGCGACCAGCGGCAGGCGCGCGGCATAGTCCTCGATATGCTTGGCCAGATCGATCATGAAGGCGTTCGAGCC
Source organism: Mesorhizobium sp. CNPSo 4689 (assembly GCF_057784325.1). Classification (NCBI taxonomy): domain Bacteria; kingdom Pseudomonadati; phylum Pseudomonadota; class Alphaproteobacteria; order Hyphomicrobiales; family Phyllobacteriaceae; genus Mesorhizobium; species Mesorhizobium sp. CNPSo 4689. Next base: position 33,106 of record NZ_JBWLUZ010000031.1, on the reverse strand, counting down.
GATCGGCAGGAAGAATTCCAGATGCGCCGGCCTCGACGGCAACGCCACCTGGTCGACCACGGGCAGATAGCCGAGCTGCCTCGCCGCCTCCATCACGCGCTGCCGGTTGGCGGCGCTGGCGCCCGCGCGGTTGTTCAGCACCCGGTCGACCGTTGCGGTCGACAGCCCGCAGCTTCTGGCGATATCGGCAACGGTGGCTTTCATTGTCACAGTCATAGGAGCTGCTGCGATCCTGTGCCAGCGATGGGTGGTGCTCAGCCTGGCCGTTGCGTGTCCTCTGCGAGAGCCGCGCGGATTTCCTTGTCGGACATGCCGGTGATGATCCGCTCGACCTCGGCGACATTGGTCTTCTTCGGATCGATGTCGTCGGCCACGACCTTGCCCATGCGCATGACGACGATGCGGTCGACCACCTGGAAGACGTGATGGATGTTGTGGGCGATGAAGATGCAGGAGTGTCCGGAATCGCGGGCGTTGCGGACGAAGCTCAATACGCCTTGCGTCTCGGCGACGCCGAGATTGTTGGTCGGCTCGTCGAGGATGATCAGGTCGCTGTCGAAATGCATGGCGCGCGCGATCGCCACCGCCTGCCGCTCGCCGCCCGACAGCGAGCCGATCGGCGTGGTCGGCGGAATGTTCTTGGAGATGCCGACCTGCTTCAGCAGATCGCGGGCCACTACGTTCATCGCCTCCTGGTCCATGCGGTTGAGGAAGCGCGGCGGCTTGATCGGCTCGCGGCCGAGGAACAGGTTGCGGGCAATCGACAATTGCGTGACCAGTGCTGAATCCTGGTAGATCGTCTCGATGCCGTGGGCGATGGCATCGCTGGTGCTGCGCAGGTTCACCTTCTTGCCGCGGATGAAGATGTCGCCGCTGGTCAGCGGCACCGCGCCCGACAGCACCTTGATCAGCGTCGACTTGCCGGCGCCGTTGTCGCCGAGCAGCCCAACGATCTCCTGTTCATTGACGTGGAAATTGGCGTCCACCAGCGCCTGCACGCGCCCGTAGGACTTGCGGATGTTCGTCATGCGGATGAGCGGTTCAGCCATGGTTCACGTCCCTGCCTGATGCCGGCGTTCCAGCCACGAGTGGAGCGCCATCATGCCGAGGATGATGGCGCCGATGAAGATGTTGTAGGCAAGGCCGGGCACGCCGATCAGAACGATGCCGTTGCGCATCACGCGCAGGATCAGGATGCCGAGCACGGTGCCGATGATCGTGCCGCGTCCGCCGGTCAGCGCCGTGCCGCCGATCACCACCATGGCGATGACTTCCAGCTCATAGCCGGTGCCGCTGTTGGGATTGGCCGCCGAGGTGCGCAGCGAGGAAATGACGCCGGCAAGCGAAGCCATCAGCGACGACAGTACGAACAGGCCGATCTTGACGCCGTTGACGTTGACGCCGCGGGCGCGCGCCGCATTGGGGTTGCCGCCGGCGGCCTGGATCCAGTTGCCGGTGCGGCTCTGGGTCAGCACGTAGCCCAGCGCGATCGCGGCGGCGATGAACCAGAACAGCGACATGTAGACACGGAACGGGCCGATGAAGAAATCGCCGACCAGCGCTTCCGCCAGCCAGCTGCCTTCGGCGCTCCAGGTCCGCTGCGGGAATCCGTCGGTGACGAACAAAGCAGTGCCGCGCACCACCAGCAGCATGCCGAGCGTCACCAGGAAGGAGGGGATCTTGAGCTGCGTCACGAACCAGCCATTGACCAGCCCGATGAAGGTGGCGACGACCAGCGCAATGACGAGCCCCATCTCCAGCGAGGTGGCACCGCTGTTGAACAGCGTCCACATCAGCACCGGCGAGAAGCCGAACAGCGATCCGACCGAGAGGTCGAATTCGCCCGATGTCATCAAAAGCGTCATCGCCAGCGCGATCAGGCCGAGCTCGACGGTGAAGGCCAGTATGTTGGAGATATTCTGCGGCGACAGGAAGTCGGGATTGATACCCCAGAAGACGACGAGCTCGATGACGAGCAGGACGAATGGCCCGAATTCCGGCCTGCCGATCAGGCCTTGGATGAGGGAACGATTTTCCACGAGCAACCCGCGACATGAATGGAATGGGCTGAGACCTGCACCGTAGATGACGGCGCGGGGTCGGCGACGATAGCGTCCAGCGCCGCGCGTCGAAAGGCGCGCGGCGCTGGTAGTCGTGGGGCTTATTTGCCGGACAGGATCTTGTCGTACACTTCGGCGGTGTCCTTCTCGTAGAGCGCGCCGGTGATGACGTTGAAGCCCGGAGGAATGCCGCTGGCAGCCATGTTGGCCAGTGAAAGCGCGACATAGCTGGTCGCCTGCGGGTCCTGCCACTGGCCGGCATTGACGTAGCCGTTCAGCACTTCCTGCGTGGTGTCGAGCGAGTTGCCCCAGCCGACGACCGGGATTTCGCCAGGCTTGACGCCGACCTGGTCGAACACCCGCTTGATCGAGCCGGTGACGAGGTCGCCGAGGCCGATGATCGCCTTGACCTTGGCCTTGTTGGCGGTGAGATAATCGACCATGCGGTTGATCACTTCAGCCTGGTCGAGCGTGGCTTCGGTGATTTCGTAGGTGATGCCGAGCGGCTCGAACACGCTCTTGATGCCTTCCTCTTCCTGCACGCCATAAGTGGCGCCGGGAACTTCGACCGGCATCCAGACGAAATCGCCCTTCTTCACCAGGCCCTTGTCGACCAGATACTGCGCCCAGTGCTTGCCGAAGGTGACATTGTCGCCACCGACATAGGCATTGAAATTGGCTTTCGGGTCAGGCGTGTTGAAGTTGATGATCGGGATCTTGGCAGCGCGCGCTTCCTTGACGATCTCGACCAGGCTGCCCGGGTCGGGGCTGGTGGTGACGATGCCGTCTGCCTTGGCCGAGATGGCGGCACGCACCGCCTCCTGCTGCGAGGCCACGTCGTTATTGTGGAACGAGGTGTTGACGGTGTTGCCGGTGTCCGTCGCCCATTGCTTGGCGCCGGCCAGGAAGTAGGTCCAGACCGGGTCGGCCGGGCCGCCATGCGAAATCCAGTAGAACGTCTTGGCCTGCGCCATTGCCGGAATGGCAAGCGCCATGATCAAGCCAAGCACGAGCAGTCTTAGCCTCGTCAGCATTTGATTTCCTCCCATGTTGAAAACGACCTCCCCATCAGGCGCGAAGCGGCCAACGGACCGCATCTCCAACCAGCACCGACCGGGCGCTCTAAGAGCATTCCCTTTTTCGGCCACTGGCAAGCCTCCATCTGCCAATGGACGTTGGCGCACGGCACAGCGCCATCAGCAATCCCATCAGATCGCATCAGTTGAGGTGATATTTTCCGGAAGCTCGGAGCCTCGTCGGCACGGACCGTCAACCTCGCCCGCCGAACCGTCCAGGCATTCAGCAAGGAAAGGGTCGCAGGCGACGCGGGCCGGCTAGATCAAACCTGCCTTGGCGAGGTCGCGCATGAGATGGCTGGCGCCATAGGTCCAGTGCGGGCAATCGGGCGACAGCCGCACACGATTGACCAGCGCGCCGAATTTCTCCGACGAGATGGTGACGATGTCGCCGACCTTGTGGGTAAAACCTTTGCCCTTTTCGCCGCGATCCTTCGACGGCACGAACATGGTGCCGAGATAGAGCGCGAGCCCATCCGGATACTGGTGGTGCGGACCCATGGCGGCTGCGACCAGTTCTTCCGGCGAGCGGCTGATCTCGGCCATCGAGCTAGCGCCCTCCAGCGAAAACCCGTCCTCGCCCTCGACCTTCAGGCGCACGATGGCCTGCTTCACGTCCTCGATGGAGAAGGTGTCGTCGAACAGCCGGATGAACGGGCCGAGCGACGCCGAGGCATTGTTGTCCTTGGCCTTGCCGAGCAGCAGCGCCGAACGTCCCTCGACGTCGCGCAGATTGACGTCGTTGCCGATCGTGGCGCCGACGATGCTGCCGCTGCTGGCGGCGATCATGGCGATCTCCGGTTCCGGATTGTTCCAGGTCGACACTGGATGCAGCCCGACATCGGCGCCGAAACCCACCGAGGCCATCGGCTGGCATTTGGTGAAGATCTCCGCGTCGGGACCGATGCCCACTTCCAGATATTGCGACCAGGCGCCGCGCTGGATCAGCTTGGCCTTGATCTCCATCGCTTCGGGCGAGCCTGGCTTCAGTTTGGAAAGATCATGGCCGATCAGGCCGGCAATGTCGGCGCGGATGGCGTCGGCCTTTTCCGCCGAGCCGCGCGCCTGCTCCTCGATGACCCGTTCGAGCAGGCTGACGACGAAGGTGACGCCGGAGGCCTTGACCGCCTGCAGGTCGACCGGGGAGAGCAGATAGGGTTTTGCCCGATCGCGCGTCGCCGCGAAACTGTTGGCGGCGATCGCGTCGAGCGAACCGATCGGCTTGCCCTTGGCGGTGCGAACATGGCCTGCGGGGTCCGCCATTTCGCAGACATCGCGAACGGTTGGCGCCGTGCTTGATGTGATGTCGAAGACCGTGCCGTCGCGCACCGTGACCACCAGCGGATAGGACGCTTCGCCTGTCCGAGCACGGCCGATGAACAGGCCGTCGGCGGGCAGGTGGCTTGGATTGATCATGGCTGCGGTTCTCCCAGTCTGGTTACGGCGGTCCGCCTTGGTTGAAAGGCGGGCCGATCGGCGCGGCACTTTCGTCGGATTCCGGTCAAAGGTCTATCCCGTTCGTGATGCGGTTTTCGATGGCGCCGGCCGGCAAATACCCACAGGCGTCGCAACAAGATCGAAACGCTCTTTCAAATATGTGAAATCGACAATAGGATTTTCACGCACAATCAACCTCAGGTGATCCTTGCCCGCACCGTTTTCCGATCCGATCTGGCAAAAGCCCAAGGCTGTATCGGCATTCCCGTCGCTTTTTCCGGCCGGCAGCCCTGTCGATGTCGTCATCGTCGGCGGCGGCATCATGGGCCTGTCGACCGCCTTGCACGCGGCGCGCCTCGGTCTTGCAGTCCAGGTACTGGAGGCCGGCGCGATCGGAGAGGGCGCATCGGGGCTGAATGGCGGCCAAGTCATCCCCGGCCTGAAGTATGATCCGGAATGGCTGCTTGAGCATTTCGGGCTCGAACGCGGCGAGGCGCTGGTCAATTTTGCCGCCTCGACAGCCGATGCGGTGTTCGACCTGATCCGCGACGAGAGACTGGCGGTGCCGTTCGTTCGCAATGGCTGGATCCAGGCCGCGCACACCGAGACCGCGCTGAAGGCGGCAGCCAACCGGGATAGGCAGTGGCGGGCGCGTGGTGCCGATGTTGAGCTTCTGAGCCAAGCGGAAATCGCGGCGATGACTGGCGCGCAGGGCTATCTCGGCGGCTGGCTCGACCGCCGCGCCGGCGTCATCGACCCGCTCGCCTATACATCGGAACTGGCGCGCGTTGCCACAGCCGCCGGCGCCCGGATCGCCGAGCGCCAGAAGGTGGTGAAACTTGCCAAGGACGCCGGCTTTTGGCGCGTCTCGACCGCAAACGGCGCCGAATTGCGGGCGAAGGCGGTTGTCCTTGCAACCAACGCCTATACAGGCGGCCTGCTTCCTGGCCTGGCCCAGACCATCGTGCCGCTGCATTCGTTCCAGATCGCGACGGCGCCGTTGTCTTCCAATCTCGCGGCGACGATTCTGCCGGAAGGGCAAGCAGTGTCGGATTCGCGCCGCATCCTCGTCTACTACCGCAAGAGCGCCGACGGCCGGCTGGTCCTGGGTGGGCGCGGCCGCATGGCGCTGCCGACCAGTGAGGGTGACTGGGCGCATCTCGAACGGGCGCTGGTCAGGCTCTATCCTGCGCTTGCCGGCGTTGCGATAGAAAAACGCTGGTTCGGCCGTGTGGCGATGACGCCGGACCATCTGCCGCATATCCACGAGCCGGAGCCGGGCCTGCTCGCCGTGGTCGGCTGCCAGGGCCGCGGCGTCGGCCTGATGACCGCGCTCGGCGGGCGCATGGCGAGCTATCTTACCAACGGCGATATCAACCAGTTGCCGTTCCCGCTGACGCCGATCCGGCCGATCCCGTTCCACGCTTTCCGCCAGATTGGCGTCGCCGCGACGATCGCCTGGTATCGGATGCTGGACGCCTTCGAACGCTGATTTCATGGCTAGCCATGAATCAGCTTGACAGTTTCACGAATATGAAAAAGCTAAGTCGATTTCATAATTCCGTTGGACGGTTCGATGTCGACCATCGCAGCAGGGCAGTCGCTGCCGGAATCCCGCACTTCGCCGGGCTTCCATCTTGCCATGCTGCTCCCGGGCGGACTGGTCACCTTCTTCCTAATCCTGTTTGCCCTCGGCCTCGTGCTTTTCTTGGCCTTCCGCGGCAATGACGGCTCGCTGCTCGGTGCTGGCCTGACCATCGCGAACTTCGCCACCGTGGCGTCCGATCCGCTCTACTGGACGGTGACGCTACGTTCACTGGCAATCGCCGGCCTGGTGACGCTTGCCACGGTGGTGACTGCCTATCCCGTCGCCTATTATCTCGTCTTCCACGCCGGGCGGCGGCGCGGCCTTTTGCTGTTGCTGGTGACGCTGCCGTTCTGGACCAGCTATCTCTTGCGCGTCTTCGCCTGGAAGATCGTGCTCGCTTATAATGGCGTGCTGAACTCGGCGCTGATCGAAAGCGGCATCTGGTCCGAGCCGACGCTTGCCTTCCTCAACACGCCGGCCGCGGTCGTCGTCACGCTCGCCCACGCCTATGCGCCCTTCGCCATCCTGCCCATCTATGTGGCTCTCGACACCATTCCGAAGTCGCTGCTCGAAGCCGCCTCCGATCTTGGCGCCAGGCCGCTCACCTCTTTCCGCCGCGTCGTGCTGCCGAATTCGATGCCGGGCGTGCTGGCGGCGGCCCTCGTCGTCTTCGTGCCGACGGTCGGCGACTATGTGACGCCTGCCATGGTCGGCGGTCCGGCCAGCACCATGATCGGCTCGCTGATCCAGTCCGAGTTCGGTAAGGCCAATGACTGGCCGTTCGGCGCCGCCCTTTCGGTTTGCGTCATGCTGGTCATCCTCTGCGTGGTTCTGGTCGCGCGCGGCGCCGACCGCAGATTTGGCAGCCGCACATGAGCACGGCGCGCACCGAGGCCAATGCAGGCGGCCGCTGGCTCGGCGCCTATGTGCTTGCCTATCTGGTCTTCCTCTATCTGCCGATCCTGCTGATCCCGCTGTTTTCCTTCAACGATTCCATCCAGGCGGCGTTTCCGCTGCAAGGTTTTACGCTGCAATGGTACGCGACGCTCTACGGCAATCCGGCCCTGTCGGGCGCTTTGGCCAACAGCCTCATCATCGGCACCATCGCCGCCAGCGGCGCTACTCTCTGCGGTATCACCGTGTCCTACATGGACCTCTATGGCCGCTCGCCGCTGGCCGCCATCATCAGCGCCATTGCCCGGCTGCCGATCCTCATTCCCGGCGTCATCGTCGGCATTTCGCTGCTGATCCTGGTCAACCTCGTCGGCTTCGGCCCGTCGCGCGTCGCTATCGTGCTCGGCCACATATTGGTGGCGCTGCCGACGACGGTGGTGGTCATGCGCAGCCGCTTCGCCGCCATTCCGAAAACCATCCGCGAGGCGGCACTTGACCTTGGCGCCTCCGACTGGACGACGTTCCGGCGCGTCATGCTGCCGCTCAGCCTGCCGGCTGTGCTGTCGGCTTTCATGCTGGCTTTCCTGACCTCCTTCGACGAGTTCATCGTCGTCTTCTTCCTGGCCGGCACCGAGCCGACGCTGCCGCTCTACATCTGGAGCCAGCTGCGCTTCCCGCGCTCGCTGCCGACCGTCATGGCGCTGGGCACCGCGATCCTCGTCGCGTCCTTCATCATCGCCGCCTTCGCCGAAATTCTGCGCCACCGCGGGCTCGGGACCGCCCGCCGGACAGCCGCCGCCAATCCAGCCTGATCATAACAACGAAGAGGAGAACGAAAATGGCATTCGACCTGAAATCGATCACCGGAAACAAGGCGCGGGCCGGCCTCGCCGCACTCGCGCTGGCGCTTTCGTCGACAGTCGCCTTCGCCGGCGACAAGCTGCAATATTTCACCTGGTCGGGCTACGAACTGCCCGACTTCAACAAGAGCTTCCTTGCCGCCCATCCCGATGGCGTCGAGGCCTCGATCTTCGGCGACGACGACGACGCCTTCACCAAGGTCAAGGCAGGCTTCCGCCCCGACGTCGCGCATCCCTGCTACGACAAGGTGGCGCGCTGGAACAAGGAAGGCCTGCTGCAGCCGATCGACACCAAGCGCATCAAGAACTGGGATTCGATCTTCCCCGTCTTCAAGAACCTGCCCGACCTGCAGGCCGGCGATGGCAAGGTCTGGATGGTGCCGTGGGACTGGGGCAACACCTCGATCCTCTACCGCACCGACCTGGTGAAGGATCCCGAAGCGAGCTGGAACCTGCTGTGGGACAAACAATATGCCGGGCGCATGGCGACAATCGATGCCGTGCATGACACGCCAGTCGTGGCGGCGCTTCTCGCCGGCGTCAATCCGTTCGACATGACGCCCGAACAGATGGACAAGGTGGCGGAGAAGCTGCGCGAGCAGCGCCCGCTGCTCTCCAACTACACCACTGACATGACCTCGGTGGAGCAGGCGCTGGCCAGCGGCCAGCTGGTCGCCGCCATGACCTGGAACGCGTCGGCCACTTCGCTGAAGAAGCAGGGCGTGCCGGTCGAGTTCATGAAGCCGAAGGAAGGCATGCTGACCTGGGCCTGCGGCTTCGTCATGCTCAAGGACGCCAAGAATGTCGACCTCGCCTATGACTTCATCAACAGCCGGCTGGAGACAGATTCCGGCAAATACCTGATCCAGGCCTATGGCTATGGCAGTTCGACCAGCTCGGCCTTCGCCGCCGTGCCGAAGGAGGAACTGGACAAGCTGCAGCTGCCGTCCGACCCGGAGGTGATCCTGAAGACCACCGTCTTCACCGGGCCGATGAAGCAGAATGACGATCTCGCCAAGATGTTCGAGAAGGTCAAGGCGGGCGGGTGAGGCCGGTCTTTCCTTCTCCCTTTGTGGGAGAAGGTGGATCGGCGCGCAGCGCCGAGACGGATGAGGGGTGCGTGACGGATCGCCGTCTTTGCCAAGCTGGAACACCCCTCATCCGTCGCCTTCGGCGACACCTTCTCCCACAAGGGAGAAGGGGGAGCCTTACAGCGCCGCGCCGTTAAAGAGCAACGAGGACGAACGGATGGACATGCTGGACGAGGCGGCTGAAAGGCCGAAGGACGATGCCGACGTGTGGGTCGGCCGGCGCGTGCGGGCGCTGCGGCTGGAGCGCAACCTGTCGCTGGCCGAGCTTGCCGCCAAGGCCGGCGTGTCGATCGGGGCGCTGAGCCAGATCGAGCGTGGTATGTCCTCGCTGCGCGTCAAAGTGATCTGGCCGCTCGCCGCCGCTTTGGACATCGAGCCGTCGGCACTGATCGCCGACGGCAACGATGCCGTCAACGATCTCTACTGCGTGCGCGCCGACAAGCGGCGGCAGATCCCGGTGAAGTCGGAGGGCATCGCCAAGGCGCTGCTGTCGCCGCCCGCCGCCACGCTCACCGGCATGCTGGTGAGCGTCGAGGCCGGCGGCGGCACCGCCGAAGCCTATGCGCATGCCGGCCATGAGTTCGGCTATGTCCTGTCGGGCGAGGTCGAGCTGGTGGTGGATTCGACCACCTACGGGCTGAAGACCGGCGACAGTTTTGCGTTCAAGAGCACGCTTTTGCACGCCTTCCGCAACCCGGGTGTCGAGCGCTGCCAGATCCTGTGGGTCAACACGACAAAACCATCGGAGGTGCGCGATGGCGCCTGATGCCCTGGTGCGGCTGGATGCGGTCTCGAAGATTTTCCCCGGCGGCATCGTCGGGCTTGACGCCGTCGACCTCGACATCGCCCGCGGCGAATTCCTGACCTTGCTTGGACCCTCCGGCTGCGGCAAGACCACCAGCCTCAGGGTGATCGCCGGTTTCGAGAGCCCGTCGAGCGGCAAGGTGTTGCTCGAAGGCCGCGACATCACCGCGCTCAGGCCATTCGACCGGCCGGTCAACACCGTGTTCCAGGACTATGCGCTGTTCCCGCACATGAACGTCACTGAGAATGTCGGCTTCGGCCTGTCGCTGCGCAAGCTGTCCGGCACGCAACAGGCCAAGCGCGTCGGCGAAGCGCTCGACATGGTCGGCCTCGGCGACAAGATCGGCGCCCGCGTGTCTGAGCTCTCGGGCGGCCAGCGCCAACGCGTCGCGCTCGCCCGCGCCATTGTCTGCGAACCGCGCGTGCTGTTGCTCGACGAGCCGCTGTCGGCGCTCGACGCGCATCTGCGCGAGCAGATGCAGGTCGAACTGAAGCGGCTTCAGTCAAGGCTCGGCACCACCTTCGTCATGGTCACCCACGACCAGACCGAGGCGCTGTCGATATCCGACCGCATCGTCGTCATGAACAAGGGCCGCATCGAGCAGATCGCGCCGCCGGCGACGCTCTACGACCGGCCCGCCACCAAATTCGTTGCCAGCTTCATCGGCACGATGAACCTGTTGCAGTCGCGCTTTGTCGGCCGCGACGGCGACCGCCTGCGCTTCGCCGCTGGCACGTTGCCCTTGGAGGCTGTTTTGGAAGCCGGCGAGGCACCCGGCGAAGGCGCTGTACGCACCATCGGCGTGCGTCCCGAGGATTTGCTGGTGGCAACCGAGGCGGCCTCCGGCACCGCGCCGGCGCGGGTCAACAGCATCGTCTTCCACGGCCGCACCTTGCGCTTGCATGCCGAACTGGGGCAGGGGATGCCGGTGGTGATCGACGCGCCGCGCCGGGCCGAGGGTTTTCAATTCAGCGTCGGTGACGTGGCGCATATCAGCCTGCGCCGTGGCGCCAACTGCCCTATGCTCTCCAGCTAATCTCCTCGACATTTCCAGATAACGGAGCCCTATCATGAGCAATCATCTGAATTTCTTCATCGACGGCAAATGGGTAGCGCCCGTGGCGCCGGCAACGCTGGACGTTATCGACCCCTCCACCGAAGAGGCCTACACCAAGATATCCGTTGGCTCGAAGGCCGACGTCGACAAGGCGGTCGCTGCCGCCAAGGCCGCCTTCCCGTCTTTCTCGCAGACCAGCAAGGCCGAGCGCCTGACGCTCCTGAAGCGCATCCTCGAAGTCTACAACGAGCGCTACGAGGACATCGCCCAGGCCGTCAGCCAGGAGATGGGCGCGCCGATCACCTGGGCGCGCGAGGCGCAGGTCTGGGCGGGCAGGGCGCATATGGAAGCCACCATCAAGGCGCTGGAGGATTACGATTTCAGCGAGAAGCGCGGCGGCACCATGGTGGTTAAGGAGCCGATCGGCGTCTGCGCGCTGATCACGCCCTGGAACTGGCCGCTCAACCAGATCGTCTGCAAGGTAGCCCCCGCCATCGCCGCCGGCTGCACCGTGGTGCTGAAGCCCTCCGAAATCGCGCCGATCAGCGGCATCGTCTTCTCCGAAGTGATGGACGCTGCCGGCACGCCGAAGGGCGTCTACAACATGATCAACGGCACCGGCCCCGATGTCGGCCAGATCATGGCCGGCCATCCCGATGTCGACATGGTTTCGTTTACGGGTTCGACCCGCGCCGGCATCATCGTCGCCAAGACGGCGGCCGAGACGGTCAAGCGCGTGGCGCAGGAGCTTGGCGGCAAGTCGGCCAACATCGTGCTGCCGGATGCCGACTTCGAGGCCGCCGTGCGCCAGGGCGTCAATGCCTGTTTCGGCAACAGCGGCCAGTCCTGCGATGCGCCGACGCGCATGCTGGTGCCGGCCGGCCGCCATGACGAGGCGCTGGCGATCGCCAAGCAGGCGGCCGAAGCGCACAAGGTCGGCGATCCGCGCTCGGAAGAGACCAAGCTCGGACCGGTGGTCTCCAACATCCAGTTCGACAAGATCCAGCGGCTGATCGAGGCCGGCATCAAGGAAGGTGCCACGCTCGTCACTGGCGGTCCCGGCCGCCCCGAGCATCTGAACCGCGGCTACTATGTGCGCCCGACCGTGTTCGGCCACGTCACGCCGGGCATGACCGTCGAGAAGGAAGAGATCTTTGGGCCCGTGCTCTCGGTCATTTCCTACAATGACGAGGACGAGGCGGTGAAGATCGCCAACGACACCGTCTACGGCCTTGCCGCCTATGTGCAGTCGCAGGACATCGATCGCGCCCGCAAGATCGCAGCCCGCCTACGCGCCGGCCAGGTGTCGATCAACTATCCGGAGTGGGACACGTTCGCGCCCTTCGGTGGCTACAAGCAGTCCGGCAACGGCCGTGAGTATGCGGACTGGGCCATCCACGACTTCCTCGAGGTCAAGGGCATCATCGGCTACGGCGCCTGACGTCTGGCGTTACGCTTCCCAGTGCGATGCGCCGGGAAAGCTGCCTTCTCGATCGTGTCGGGCGCGCTGTTTGCCTTCATCACCTCCTTCGACGAGGTGGTCGTGTCGCTGTTCATTTCCGGCGGGGAGACCACGACGCTGACGCGCCGCATGTTCAACGCGCTGCGCGACCAGATCGATCCGACCATTGCCGCCATTTCGACTTGCCTGATCGTGCTATCGATCGTTTTGTTGTCCGCCGCGCAGATCTTCGGCCGCGGGCGTTAAGCAGGGATACCCAGAAAGCATGCGTGATTTCCAGTTTCCAGGCCGCTCGCCGGTCCGCGCCACCGAGGCGATGGCCGCAACCTCGCATCCGCTCGCGACACTAGCCGCCATCGACATGCTGCGCTCCGGCGGCAACGCCATGGACGCCGCCGTCTGCGCCGCCGCCGTCCAGGCGGTGGTCGAGCCGCAATCGACCGGCATTGGCGGCGATTGTTTTGTCCTCTACTGCCCGAAAGGGCAGGGCGAGGTGCTGGCCTTCAACGGTTCGGGTCGCGCGCCCGCCGCCGCGACCGTCGACTGGTATCTGGAGAACGGCTTTAGCGAGCTTCCCAAGCAAGGTCCGCACGCGGTAACCGTGCCGGGCGCAGTCGACGCCTGGTGCCGGCTGTTGGCCGATCATGGCCGCAAGGGCATCGCCGACGCTCTCGCGCCTGCCATCCACTACGCCGAGAACGGCTATGTCGTGCACGACCGCGTCGCCTTCGACTGGGAAGATCCGGAAACTGATCTGTCGCTCGATGAGGCGGCGGCGCGCATCTTCCTGCCCGGTGGCAAGCCGCCGAAAGCCGGCGATGTTCACCGCCAGCCGCAATTGGCCGCGACGCTGCGCATCATCGCTAAGAGCGGCCGCGCCGGTTTCTATGAAGGCGCGGTGGCGGAAGACATTGTCGGCCGACTCCGGCAGCTCGGCGGACTGCATACGCTGGATGATTTCGCCGCGACAAGGGGCGACTACAAGACGCCGGTCGGCACCTCCTATGGCGGCTACGGCATTCATCAGATGCCACCGAACAACCAGGGGCTGACGGCGCTGCTGATGCTGAATGTGCTCTCCGGCTTCGAGCTCGGCGCGCTCGATCCCAACGGTGCCGAGCGCCTGCATCTGGAGATCGAGGCGGGGCGGCTGGCTTACCGCGATCGCGACAATCTCATCGGCGATCAGGACCATGTCGCGGTGCCGGTGAAGGAGCTTCTGTCCGGCGCCTATGCCGACAGGCTGCGCGCCGCGATCGACCGCGAGCACGCGATGACGCATCTGCCTCGCTTGGAACTGCCGGGCAGCGACACGGTCTACATCTCCATCGTCGACCGCGACTTGAATGCCGTGAGCTTCATCAACTCGACCTACTATTCCTTCGGCAGTGGTGTTGTCGGTCCGAGGACCGGCGTCATGCTGCAGAACCGTGGCTCCAGCTTTCGGCTCAATCCGAAGCACCCCAATTGCATCGCACCCGGCAAGCGGCCGATGCACACGATCATGCCCGGCATGATGACCAAGAATGGCCGCGCGGTGATGCCGTTTGGCGTCATGGGCGGCGGCTACCAGCCGTTCGGCCATGTCCACCTGCTCACCAACATGATCGACTTCGGCATGGACCCGCAGCAGGCGCTGGACGCGCCGCGCGTCTTCTACAACAACGACGTCGTCGAGGCGGAGCGAAGCGTTCCGGCCGACGCGATTGAGGGCTTGCGCCGGCGCGGCCATCAGGTGATCGAGCCCGATCACCCTCTGGGCGGCGGGCAGGCGGTGCTGATCGATTGGGAGAAGGGAACGCTGACCGGCGCGTCCGACCCGCGCAAGGATGGAATGGCGCTCGGCTATTGAGGCCATACGATTCTGGCGCCCGATAGGATCACGCTCACCCCATGACGGGCTGAGCCGACTGATCGTCGAAACGGCAGCGCAGTTACTATTCAGCCGCCTCATGTGCCGGAATCAAACGCCGACCAACCTGCACCAGATGCAGGCGCATCGCGGCCGCGGCGCCCGCAAGATCGCGGTCGGCAATTGCCTCCACGATCTTCTCGTGGTCGGCGAAACTGTGATGGTCGGCCGGGGGGCGCGTGCCATCGGCACGCAGACGGCCCCAGACCACGGTACGCCGCACCGCGTTCAGCACGTCGAACAGGCCGAGCAGCACGTTGTTGCTGCTCGCCTCAGCGATCTGGCGGTGGAGCAGATTGTCGATGTTTTCATACTGCCGCCACGTCGCCGCTTCGCGGGTCTGGGCGAGGGATTTCCGCATCGCGGCTATATCGTCAAGCGTGGCGTGCAGGGCTGCCTCGCGCGCGATTTCCGGCTCGATGATAAGGCGCGCGCGCATCACATCGGCGGGGTTGGTGCGCCCGGCGATTTCCGAAATGCCGATCGTCTCTTCGATCGGGCCGCTTCCGACGAAGGTGCCCTTGCCGACGTGACGCCAGATGCGGCCGTCCTTCTCAAGCACCGCCAGAGCCTTGCGCAAATCGCCCCGCGAAACGCCGAGACTTTCGCAAAGCTCCCGTTCGGCCGGCAGCCGCGTCTCGCCGGAAAGGTCCATCTGCGCCAGATAGGCCTGAAGCTGTACCAGCGCTGCGTGACCGCCGTCTCCGACAATGTCCATTGGTTTAACCAATTCGCCGATTGATTCCTATCCTTGGTGATAAATCGATAGCGTGAGGCCGTCAATATCCGAACTGCGAACCGCGGATCGTGTGTTAACTTGGTCGAAGGCGAATTATTGCTTGACCAATCTGACCAAAATCCTTAACCATTTGCAATATTGGTTACACGAAAAACGGGAGGAATCAACATGACCAAGCTGTCCAGGCGTGCCGTCCTTGCAACAGCGCTCGCCGCGGCGATCGGCAGTGCAATGTCGATCGAGGCTGCCAGCGCCGGCGATATGCGGATCGCGTTCGGGGATTTGCCGGGAATCGAATCCATCCAGACGCTCACCGCCATCGAACGCGCGAAGGAACGCGGAGTAAACGTCGAACTGATCGTGCTCAACGATGAAGACCTGGCCGCCCAAGCCATCGTCGGCAACCAGGCAGATGTCGGCATCGGTGCACCCTACACGCTGATCCAGAAGGCGGGCGTGCCTATTCGCCTGTTCGCGCAGATTTCGACGCTGCGCTTTTTCCCGGTGGTCAACAGTGAGTTCTACAAGGAGTGGAAGGATCTGGACGGACAGGACGTGGCGGTGCAGGCGCGCGGCTCCGGCACCGAGGCCGTCATGCTGCTGATGGCCAAGACCCACGGCATCAAGCTCGGCACTGTCAGCTACGTCCCCGGCTCCGAGGTCCGGCGCAATGCGCTTATCCAGGGCACCCTGAAAGCCTCGATCGTCGACGCGGCCAATCGGCGCGCGCTCGAGGCGGAAGCGCCCGGCAAGTTCATCGTGCTGCCGGTCGATGACCTCAGCGCCACCGACGAAGGTCTGTTCGCCACCGCCGACTATCTGAAGAACAATGCCGCCGATGTCGATATCCTCGTCGAGGAACTGATGAAGACGGGGCGCGAGATCACCGAGAACCCCGCCGTCGCAGTTGAGTTTCGCAACAAGTACAAGCTGCTGCCCGACCTTGGCGCAGACGCTGACGCGGAAATTTCCGAGTACTACAAGGAATCGGCCACCGCCGGCAGCCTGGTGCTGAACGGCGGCGGAGCGGAGGCCGCAGCCGACGATTTTGCGTTCTTCAGCCTTGCCGGCCAGATCGAAGGCGAGCCGGCCTCCCTCAAGGTCGAGGATTTCTGGGATGTCGCTGCTATCGACCGCGCCGTCGCCAAGCTCGGCAAGAAATAGGTCCGGCGGATGGCGACCGGCATCAGGACGGAGAGCGAGGCCGTCGGCCTCGCGACCCGTTCGACACGCGGCGAAGTGGGTGGATGGCGGGACCAGCCAGTTCTCTTGAGGCTGGTCTCGATCGCCCTTTTTGCGGGCATCTGGGAAATCGCCGGCCGCATACCGGTGAGCTTTGCGTTTCCAACCTTCTCGGCCACTTTCACCGCATTCATCGGGCTGATCGCCGACGGCAGCCTGCCGTTGGCGTATGTCTCGACGCTGCAACCCTTGCTGCTCGGTATACTGCTGTCGGCTTTCCTCGGCGTCGGCCTCGGAACGCTGTGCGGCCTGTGGCGCACCGGTGAATGGCTGCTGATCCCGGTGTTTATCGTGCTCCAGGCCGCGCCCGTCGCCGCCTTCATCCCGATGGTGACTTTCGTCTACGGCATCGGCATGACCGCCAAGACGCTTGCTGTGATGATACTGGCTTTGCCGGTCATCGTGCTCAACACTTATAAGGCGGTGCGAAACGTCAACGAGTCGCTCGTCGTCATGTGCCGCTCGTTCCTCGGAACGCGCTGGCAAGTGGTCACACAGATCGTCCTTCCTGACGCCAGCCCGGTCATTTTCGCGGGTCTGCGCCTGGGTGTGGCGGCGGGCTTCGTCGGCGTCGTGCTGGCCGAACTGTTGATCACGCCGACCGGAATCGGCGACCTGATCACCTTTCACCGTTCGCGCGCCGACTATGCCGAAATGTATGCAACGATTGCCTCGATTATCGCGCTTTCGACCCTGACGCTGATTGTGCTGCAGTGGATCGAGGTCCGTGTTTTCAGGCCCGAGACAAGAGGAGCCTGAGATGCGCGCTGCTGTACTGCGAAAGGAACCGTCATCGATGCCCGCACCAATCGATCCGATCGTCGAGGTGAGGGGAATCTCCAAGAGCTACGGGAGCACCGAAGCTTTGCGCGGCATAGACCTCGACTTTCCGCGTGGCAAGCTGACCAGCCTGCTCGGCCCGAGCGGCTGCGGAAAGACGACGCTTCTCAAGATCATCGCCGGGCTGATCAAGGCCAATGCCGGCTCGATCGCGGTCGACGGCAAGGTGGTCACCGCGCCAGGCCCCGAGCGTGCCTTCGTGTTCCAGGATTTTGCGCTGATGCCGTGGGCAACCGCGCTCCGCAACGTCGCCTTCGGGCTCGAACTGCGCGGCAAGGCAAGAGCCGAGCGCGAGGAGATCGCACGCCACTACATTGCCGAGGTCGGGCTCGCCGGGTTCGAGGATAAATATCCACACCAGCTTTCGGGTGGCATGCGCCAGCGCGTCGGTCTGGCGCGCGCCTTGTCGGTCGATGCCGACGTGCTGCTTCTCGACGAACCGTTCTCGGCTGTTGACGAGCAGAACCGGCGGAAATTTCAGGAAGACCTGATCAGGTTGCGCAGCAACCAGAACAAGACCTTCATCTTCGTCACGCACTCGATCGAGGAGGCGGTTTATATATCCGATCGCATCGTGCTGCTGTCGCCCCGGCCGGGCAGAGTTTCGCAGATCATCGAACCCGAGATCGACCGCTCCGGCGACCCGGACCTCATCCACCGTGACAAGCACTATCTCGATACGGTCCAGGAAATCTGGCAGGGGTTGAAGCAATATGCCGAATGAGGCCCTGAGATGACCCTGTTCGGCTACCGCGTCCCGATGATGGCATCGCTGCTTGTCTGGTGCGTGCTGTGGGAGATCGTCGGCAGGCTCGACCTGGTCTTCCTGCTGCCGCCACTCAGCGAGGTTCTGAGCGCGGCTGTGGGTCTGGTGCAGACTCCGTCCTGGCAGAGCGCGACGATCACGACGCTGCGCGCCTTTTTCACCGGAATGGTCTTGTCGATCGTGATCGGCGTGCCGCTCGGCATTCTCATGGGCCGCGTGAAGATCGCCGACGACCTGCTCGGCATGTGGGTCAACATCTTTTCCAGCGCCCCGCTCTCGGCCCTGGTGCCGGTGCTGATGATCCTGTTCGGCTTCGGCGAAAGGACGATCGTCGCGGCGGTGTTCCTGTTTGCGATCTGGATCATCGTCCTTGATACCCGCGCCGGCGTGCGGCACATCTCGTCGTCTCTCATCGAGATGGCGCGATCCTATGGCGCCTCGCGACGGGCGCTGTACCTGAAAATCATCCTCTGGGCGGCGCTGCCGGAAATCCTCGCCGGCATAAGACTCGGCCTCATCCGCGGCGTGAAGGGCGTTGTGATCGGCCAGCTTCTGGTCGCCATCGTCGGCTATGGCGCACTCTTCGAGACCTTCTCGCGGAATTTCCGCATGGCCGAATTCTGGGCCCTCACCATCATCCTTTTCGCCTTCGCCCTCCTGATCGCCGAACTGATCGAGCGGGCCGAAGCCAAAGTCGAATACTACGCAGGAGCAAGATAATGAACATTCACGGCGCAGACTACGCAATCGAACCGACCACGATTCCGGCCATCCCGGTCGCTCAGTCGGACAAGCTGTTTCCGGTGCATCGGGTCTATTGCGTCGGCCGCAACTATGCGGCGCACGCCGTCGAAATGGGCCACGATCCGAACAAGGAGCCGCCTTTCTTCTTCCAGAAGAACCCCGACAACCTCAACACATCCGGAGAATTTCCCTATCCGCCGGCTTCCAGCGACGTCCACTATGAGATCGAGATGGTGGTGGCGTTGAAAAGCGGCGGCAAGGACATTCCGGTGGCCAAAGCGCTCGACTGCGTTTTCGGCTACGGCGTCGGCCTCGACATGACGCGGCGCGACCTGCAGGCCGTGGCCAAGGATCTCGGTCGGCCCTGGGAGGTCGGCAAGGCCTTCGAGGCGTCGGCGCCATGCACCCCGCTGGTTCCTGCAAGCGCGATCGGCCATCCCGCCCAAGGTGCGATCTGGCTGGACCTGAACGGGCAGCGCAAGCAGACGGGCGATCTCAACCAGATGATCTGGAAGGTGCCTGAAATGATCAGTTACCTGTCTGGCCTGTTTACGCTCATGCCCGGAGACATTATCCTTTCGGGGACGCCGTCCGGCGTCGGCGCCGTCCAGCGCGGCGACATTCTCACCGGCCATATCGACAGTGTTGGCGACATCGAGGTCAGGGTTGTCTGAAACGAATTCGATCATCGCACGGATCGCCGCAGGTACAGACGGCGCGCCGGCGATTTCAGCACCCGACCGGGCAACCCTGACGCATGGCGGGTTGCGCCGCCTGATCCGCGAGACGGCAGCGCGGCTCAACGCGCTGGGGCTCGGTCGTGGCGATCGCGTCGCCATCGTGCTGCCCAACGGGCCGGAGATGGCGACGGCCTTCGTCGCGGTGGCGGCGGCCGCTTCGACGGCACCGCTCAACCCCGCCTACCGGCCCGACGAGCTCGATTTTTATCTCTCCGACATCGGCGCCAAGGCAATCCTCGTCGCCAGGGACGAAAACGGTCCGGCGGTCGCCGTCGCCGAGCGCCTCGGTATCCGCGTGCTGCGGCTCGTTGCATTGCATCACGCGCCGGCCGGAAGCTTCAGTATCGAGGGCGAACCGGTCGGTCCGTCTGTTTTGTCCGGGCTGGCACAGGATGGCGATATCGCGCTGCTGCTGCACACGTCGGGCACCACCTCACGTCCTAAGCTGGTGCCGCTCAGCCATGCCAACCTCGCCGCCTCGGCTGCCCATATCGGCGCAACGCTCGGCCTGGCCGCCGGCGATCGCTGCCTCAACATCATGCCGCTGTTCCACATCCATGGGCTGATCGCCGCGGTGCTGTCCTCGCTCGCCGCCGGCGGCAGCGTCTTCTGCACGCCGGGCTTCAACGCTCTGCGCTTCTTCCATTGGCTCGGCGAAGCAAAGCCGAGCTGGTACACGGCAGTACCCACCATGCATCAGGCGATCCTGCCGCGCGCCGCGCGCAATGCCGATGCGCTGGCCGCGGCACCGCTCCGCTTCATCCGCTCGTCTTCGGCCTCGCTGCCGGCGCAGGTGATGGCCGAGCTCGAAGCGGCCTTCTCCTGTCCGGTGATCGAATCCTACGGCATGACCGAGGCCGCGCACCAGATGGCGTCGAACCGCCTGCCGCCTGGCCAACGCAAGCCAGGCAGCGTCGGCGCCGCCGCCGGGCCGGAGGTCGCGGTCATGGCTCCCGACGGGCGCTTGCTCGAAACCGGCGAGACCGGTGAGATCGTCATTCGCGGCCCCAATGTCACGGCCGGCTATGAGAACAACCCGGACGCCAATGCCAGCGCCTTCGCCCATGGCTGGTTCCACACCGGTGACCAGGGCGTGCTCGACGAAGACGGCTATTTGCGCGTCACCGGACGGCTGAAGGAGATCATCAACCGCGGCGGCGAAAAAATCTCGCCGCTCGAGGTCGACGGCGTGCTGATGGATCATCCGGCGGTGGCGCAGGTCGTCACCTTTGCCATGCCGCATGACAAGCTCGGCGAAGAGGTTGCCGCCGCCGTCGTGCTGCGCGAAGGGTTGAGCGCCAGCGAAGCCGACATACGCGGCTTTGCCGCGACGCGGCTCGCCGATTTCAAGGTGCCGCGCAAGGTCCTCATCCTCGACGAGATTCCCAAGGGCGCGACCGGCAAGCTGCAGCGCATCGGCCTTGCCGCCAAGCTCGGTCTCGGCTGATGCGCGTTACCGTTTTCGGCGCCGGCGCCATCGGCGGCTACCTCGCCGCCAAATTGGCCATCGCCGGCAAAGTCGATCTGTCGATCGTGGCGCGCGGCGCGCATCTCGATGCGATCAAGGCAAGTGGTCTCCGCCTGATCGAGGACGGCCATGAATCCGTTGCTCCGGTTAGGGCCGCCGCGCGGGCCGAAGAGCTCGGCGTGCAGGATTATGTCGTGCTGGCGCTGAAGGCGCATTCAGTCGGCCCCGCGCTCGATCAGATCGCGCCGCTGCTTGGGCCCGACACCGCCGTCGTCACCATGCAGAACGGCGTGCCCTGGTGGTATTTCTACAAGGCCGGCGGTGCGCTCGAAGGCACCCGTATTCAAGCCGTCGATCCCGGCGGCACTATCTGGCAGCGTCTCGGGCCGGAGCGCGTCATCGGCTCCGTCGTCTATCCCGCCGCCGAGGTCGATGCGCCCGGCCTGATCCGCCATGTCGAGGGCACGCGCTTCTCGCTCGGCGAGCCATCAGGCGAGAAGAGCGGGCGGGTCACGCGGCTCGCCAGGGAGTTGGTCGCGGCGGGCTTGCAGGCGCCGGTTCGTGACGATATCCGCGGCGAGACCTGGGTCAAGCTCTGGGGCAATCTTTCCTTCAATCCGGTCTCGGCGCTGACCGGTAGCACGCTCGTGGCCATCGTCGCCGACGACGCGACCCGCGCGCTGGCCCGCGCCATGATGCTGGAAGCGCAGGCGATCGGCGAAAGCCTCGGCGTACGCTTTCCCGTCGCGGTCGACCGGCGCATCAAGGGCGCCGGCGATGTCGGCGAGCACAAGACCTCGATGCTTCAGGACCTGGAGCGCGGCCGTCCAATGGAGATCGACGCGCTGGTCACGGCGGTGCAGGAACTGGGTCGGCTGACCGGCCAACCAACGCCCACCATAGACAGCGTGCTGGCGCTGGTGCGGCGCCTCGCCATCGAACGCGGCTGCTATCAGGTATAGGGGAGCGGGTTGCTCCAAACCGGATCGCACGCGGGCAAGACGATGCCTTGGCCGCCCTTTGAGCATCACAAGTCGCTGCAGACATTGCTCCATCCTGACACGAGTTGTCAGCTACCGAACGGGTCGACGGTGGCAGGCCAGCAAGCGGTTCCCTACTTGGAAAGCGTCTGAACAGGAGGAACACATGACCATTACGGAAATTGCCAAGGATTTCACGTAGCTCCTCAAGCAAGGCAACAACGAAGCCGCTGCAGAGAAGTATAATGCCGACAACGTCGTTAGCTACGAAGCCATGGACGGGCCGATGGCCGTCTGCGAAGGCAAGGACACGGTCAAGCAGAAGGGCCAGTGGTGGCAAGAGAACAACGAAGTCCATGGCGGCTCGGTCGAAGGCCCCTATGTCAACGGCGACCAGTTCGCGGTCCGCTTCAAGTTTGACATAACGCCCAAGGCTACCGGTGAGCGCGTCACCATGGATGAGGTTGGCCTGTACACGGTCAAGAACGGCAAAATCACCGAAGAGCGCTTCTACTATTGAGGCCGGAAACACCACCGGCTTGCTGGTGGCTGCCCGCTTCGCTGCGTGATTCAAAATATGGCGGCCAGGGCGGTGCCCCGGCCGCCTATGACAATCTCAGATCGTCTTCGTATAGTCCGCAAGCTGGTCGAGCACCGTGCCCCAGCCATCGTAAAAACCCATCTCTTCATGGTTCTTGCGCGTCGCCTCGTCGCGGTGGATGGCGGTCGCGGTGTAGCGTGTCGCCTTGCCTTCCGGCTGAAACGATATCACCGCGGTGATGAAAGGCTCGCCCGACGGCCGGAAGCCGGGCAGCAGCGCGTCGGTCCAGACGAGCCGCTCGTTCGGCACGATCTCGAGATAGCAGCAATGGCGGTCGTTGACTTGCTTGCCATCCGGCGACTGCATGCGCGTCCGGAACAACCCGCCGGGCCGAAGGTCGATCTCGCAGTCCGTGATGATCCATGGCTTCGGCGTGAACCATTGCTTGACGTGCTCCGGCGTCGTCCAGGCGCGCCACAGCAATTCGCGCGGCGCATCGACGACGCGCTCCAGCATGAGGTCCAGTCTGGGGTCCGGCTTGAACGGATAGCTCATTTTTCTGTCTCCTTGAGGGTCATGACATAGGCGTCGAACTGGTCGAGGCGGCGCTCCCAAAGAGCGCGCTGCTCGGATAGCCAGTTTTCAGCCAGCTTCAGCGGTTCGGGCGAAAGCCGGTAGGTCCGAACGCGGCCGGCCTTTTCCGATTGCACCAGCCCGCAACCTTCCAGCACCTTGAGGTGCTCGATGAAGGAGGGCAGGGCCATGTCGAAGGGCTCGGCAAGCTCGCTGACCGAAGCCGGGCTCCGGTTCAGCCGCTCCACCACAAGACGCCGCGTCGGATCGGCAAGGGCGCGGAAAATGCCGTCGATTGGTGGCGGGTTGGGAGTTGCCGTCTGTAGGCTCATACGTTTTCCTTCTTGCGGATCGCGCATCACTACGGGCGCCTCGCAAATTACTTAGGAAAATTCCTTAGTATTGGCAAGACCGAAATTCGAAGGCGCCGACAAAGCCGTTGGCAAAGCGGGCAGGGCGGGCCTAGCCTGCCGTCAGATTCGCAAATCCATCGTTCCGAGGTTCTGTCTTGACGATCACCATGTACGGCATCATCAACTGCGACACGATCAAGAAGGCGCGCGTCTGGCTGGAGAGCCGGGATATCGCCTACCGGTTTCACGATTATAGGGTGGAAGGGCTGGACGCCGGGCGGCTGGATGGCTGGGTGGGTAAAGTCGGCTGGGAGGTATTGCTCAACAAGGCGAGCACGACGTTCCGCGAACTGTCTGACAAGGAGAAAGGATCGCTCGATGCGAAGAAGGCCAGGGCGCTGATGCTGGCGAAACCGACGATGATCAAGCGCCCTGTGCTGGAGGTTGGCGACCGCATCCTGGTTGGGTTCAAGCCGGATGTTTATCAGGCGGCAGTGGGGTAAGGTGCCCTAGGCCCGCTCTGGATCCTCGGGTCAAGCCCGAGGATGACGAAGTAGGTACCCCGCCAGCGCCACCGCATTGTTGTGCGCCTCGTCATGCGCGCCGTAGAGTAGCGTCACCTTGCCTTCACGAAGCAGGCCGCGCAGTTCCGCCACCGCCTCATCATTCCGGCCAAGCTCGGCCCCATACCGCTTCTGGAACTCCGCCCAGCGCTCGGGCTCATGTCCGAACCATTTGCGCAACTCTTCACTCGGCGCAATGTCCTTCAGCCATAGCGTCAGCGCCGCGTCCTTCTTGGCAACCCCGCGTGGCCAGACGCGGTCGACAAGTACCCGCTGTCCGTCGCCCGCCTCAGCCGGCTCATAGATGCGCTTGACCGTTATCTCGAAGGCCATCGCAACCTCCGCGCGGACCCTCTCAGGCCCATTCGCCCTTGCGCATGACTGGCACGCGGCTGTCGTCCTTGCCGACGCCGTCTATGTCGATCTTGTCCGAGCCGATCATCCAGTCGATATGGATGAAACTCTTGTTGCCGCCGCGCTGGGCGATCTCGTCCTGGCTGAGCGAGGCGCCGCCGACGAAGCATTTTGAATAGCACTGTCCGAGCGCGATGTGGCAGGCGGCGTTCTCGTCGAACAGCGTGTTGAAGAACAGCAGGCCGCTGGCCGAGATCGGCGAGGAATGCGGCACCAGCGCCACTTCGCCGAGCCGGCGCGCGCCCTCGTCGGTGTCGAGCACCTTCTTCAGCACATCCTCGCCCTTCGAGGCCTTGGCCTCGACGATCCGGCCCTCCTCGAAGCGCACCGAGATCTCGTCGACCAGCGTGCCCTGGTAGGACAGCGGCTTGGTCGAGGAGACATGGCCCGAGACGCGCCGTGCATGCGGCGTGGTGAACACCTCTTCGGTCGGGATGTTCGGGTTGCAGGTGACGCCGTTCTTGGCGGTCGAGGCGCCGCCCATCCATTCATGGCCGTCGGCCAGGCCGACGGTGAGGTCCGTGCCCGGCCCGGTGAAATGCAGCGCATGGAAATTATGGCCGTTCAGCCATTCGGTGCGGCTGCGGAGCGCCGCATTGTGTGCCGTCCAGTTGCCGATCGGATCTTCCACGTCGACGCGCGAGGCGGCGAAGATGGCATCGGCGAGCTTTGCCACCGCGACGTCGTCGGCGTCATCGGGGAACACCTGCTTGGCCCAGGCGAGGTCCGGATAGGCGACGATGTTCCAGTTGATGTCGAAGCCGGTGATTTTCTCCAGCGCCGGCTGATAGGCCATCGAATTCGCCTTGTTGGCCCGCGCCACCTTCGAAGGATCCTGCGCCGACAGCAGCGACGGGTCCTCGCCGCGCACGGCAAGCCGTGCGGCATTGCCGGCGAAGGCCTTGGCCATGCCCTCATAGAGCCACCCGGCGGCGCGGTCGAAGCCGTCGTCGGCGCCGTAGCGGAAGCGTGCCAGCGTGATCTCGTCATCGTTGAAGATCGGCGTCACCAGGCCGGCGCCGGCCTTGTAGGCGTGCTCGACGATCCGCCGCGTCAAGGGCAGGGCGGCGATCGACGAGGTCAGCACCAGATCCTGTCCCGGCTGCAATTGCAGCCCGACCTTGATGGCGACCTCGGCCAGCCTGTCGAGCTTCACCGGGTCGATCGTTGCGGAAACGCCGCGCGAATGTGTGGTCATGATCCTGCCTGCCGTGATGTGGGGTCTGGTCCATACATAGACCGGCGCGGCCATCCTTTCCACCGCATTGCGGTGGACCAGGCTCAGGCGGCGCTGTCGAGCGTCCGGAACTGCGCCATCGTCGCGTCGATCTCTTCGCGGATCCAGGCCTTGAAATCGCGCACCTTGCGGCTTTCGGCCTTGGTCGCCGAGGTCACCATCCAATAGCCCAGGCCGCTCTCGGCGCGCACGCCGAAGGGCGCCACCAGCCGGCCGTCGGTGAGGGCGTCGGCCGTCAGCAATTGCCAGGCCAGCATAACGCCATGGCCGGCGATCGCCGATTCCAGGCAAAGCATCGGGTCGGTGAAGCGCGCGCCCTTGAGGAAGGTGACCGGCTCGACGCCCGCCGCTTCGAACCAGCTGTCCCAGCTGATCATCGACCGCTCGTCGGTGATGGCGCAGGTCTGCGCCAGATCCTCGATCGACCTGAGCTTGGCTGCGATCGACGGCGCGCAGACCGGGAAGACCTCCTGCGCCAGCAGCAGTTCCGCGCGCACGCCCGGCCATTTGCCGTCACCCATCCGGATGCCGATGTCGATGTCGGAATGGTCGAGATCGGCGATCCGACCCGAAGCGTCGATGCGCAGCAGCACGTTCGGATGCCGGGCGAAATGCCTGGACAGTCTCGGCAGCAGCCATTTCGAGGCGAAGGCTGGCGCGACCGAAACCACCAGCGTGCATTCGCTCGCCTCGCCTGCCAGCGCCACAGCCTGCGCAAGCTCTCGGAAACCGGCGCTGAGACGCGCCGTGAAGACGACACCGAACTCCGTCGGAACCAGCCCGCCCGGCGTCCGTTCGAACAGCGTCTGGCCGAGCTGCTGTTCGGTGCGCTTGATCTGTTGGCTGACGGCGCTGACGGAAACGCCGAGCTCGGAAGCCGCTGCGGCGAGCGATCCCAGCCGGGCGACGGTTTCCACGGCGCGCAGGCCGTTCAGATGGACGCGGTTCAGCATAGCCATGAAGTTTTTCTAAACTGATATGGCCGAAATCTCAATTGAAATACCGGGTAGAAAGGCCGATTTTATGGGAGGAAAGCCAGACCTTGGAGGCAACGACGATGAAGATTTTATCATTCCTGAAAGTCTTGTCCGTCTCCGGAGCAGGGCAAGACCCGCGCCATGACGAGATCGCCCGCTGGGTTATCGATCCGCTCTCGCACCCGGTGCTCGACACCATGTCGGAGCGTGAACTGGGCGACGTGCCGTTCCGCCTGACGGCGCGGCGCACCGCCTACGAGACGGTGACGGCAGGCTGCGGCTAAGATCGCATGATGTCGGCGCCGCCCCTCATCTCCCTGCCGGGCACTTCTCCCCGTATAGTGCCGGGGAGAAGGACGCTGTCATCGATGGTTTCGCCAATCGCCGGCGTTGGAGAAAATCGAGCCGAGGTTGCAGCCAGACCCTTCTCCCCGTCACTATACGGAGAGAAGGTGCCGGCAGGCGGATGAGGGGCAGCGCGACGGCGAAAACCGCCCGCGACGGAGCACGGCCGCGCTGGCCCAACACAAGCGGATTGTCTCATCCGCGCATGCACCTATTGTGCGCTGCAATGAAAACCGCTTCGCCCTTGCGCCTCGCCATCGCCGGCATGCTGGCGCTCGCTGTCGCCATGGGAATCGGCCGTTTCGTCTACACGCCGATCCTGCCCGGCATGATGGAGGAGCTTGGCCTGACGCCGGCCGACGCCGGCTGGATCGCGTCCGCCAACTATCTCGGCTATCTCGTCGGCGCGATGGCCGCGGCCGGCGGCTGGGCGCATGGGCGCGAGCGCCTGCTGATGTTCTCCGGCCTTGCCGCCAGCGCACTGCTTGCCGCTCTGATGGGGCTTACGGATACGATGGCGGCCTTTCTCGTCATCCGCTTTCTTGCCGGTCTGGCCAGCGCCTTCGTCATGGTGTTCATGTCGAGCATCGTCTTCAGCCATCTCATTCGGGCCGACCGCAACGATCTGCAGGCCCTGCATTTCGGCGGCGTCGGCCTGGGCATCGCGGCCTCCTCGGTGCTGATGGCCATTCTCGTCACCGACCATGCCGGCTGGGCGGCGGGCTGGCTGTGGTCGGCGGCGATTTCCGCTTGCGGCCTGGTGGTCGTCGCCTGGCTGGTCGGCTCCACGTCGACCGCCAACGGCGTCGCCGGCCGTGAGCCGCCGCTGCCGAAGGACGACAGGCCGCTGCTGAAGATGATCGTTGCCTATGGTCTGTTCGGCTTCGGCTATGTGGTGACGGCGACCTTCCTGGTCGCCATCGTCCGCCAGGGCGGCGGCGGGCGCGTCTTCGAGGCAGCGGTATGGATGGTCACCGGCCTTGCCGGTCTTCCTTCGCTCTGGCTCTGGCAGAAGGTTGCGGCCAGGGTCGGGCTCTATGCCGCCTACGCCCTGGCCTGCCTCGTCGAGGTGGTCGGCGTCGCCGCCAGCGTCGCGGTTGGCGGCCATACCGGGCCGCTGCTGGCCGGCGTTCTGCTCGGCGGCACCTTCATCGCGATTACCGCTCTCGGCTTGCAGACGGCAAGACAACTGGTTCCCCAGGCGCCACGCCGTATCCTGGCGATGATGACGGCCGCCTTCGGCATTGGCCAGATCATCGGCCCGATCGCCGCTGGGCTGCTCGCCCAGGCCTCCGGCAATTACGTGCTCGCTTCGATCATGGCGGCCGTCATTCTTTTGGCGTCCGGTTCGATTGCATGGTCGGCTGCGCCAAAATCGCCATGATTTGTGGGCTTGCTCGGTGCCGGGCATGGGGCACGGGCATTTTCTTTCCCCCTAATGTGTGAACTTATGCCCGCTTACAGCAACCTCGCTGATTTGCGATTCGACCGAGGAACCCGCCACAGTGTTCGTATCCTTTTTCCCGCAGCCGAAGCTCTTCTTCACCTCGGCCGCCGTCTGGAGTCTTGCCGCGATCCTGTTCTGGTTCTTCGGTGGCGAGCAAGTGGGCGCCATCCTTGGCCTGCCGCCCGCTGCCGCCGGTGCGCCGCCCATTATCGGTATCGCCGTGCTCTGGTCCAAGCCATTCCTATGGTTCTACATCTACTTCGTACTTTGCGTCGCTGCCTTCTACGCCTTCTGGGCCTGGTATTCCCCGCATCCCTGGCAGAACTGGTCGATCCTGATGACGGCCGTCATCCTGTTCTTCATCTATTTCAACGTTCAGGTCAGCGTCGCGGTCAATGCCTGGTATGGACCATTCTTCGACTACGTGCAGGGGCTGATGTCGGGCACGGGAAAGTCGACCGATAGCGAGTTCTATCTCGGATTGGCCGATTTTTCGTGGCTGGCGCTGGTCGGCATGAATGTGCAGGTGGTCAATGCCTTCATCGTCAGCCACTGGATCTTCCGCTGGCGCACGGCGATGAACAACTATTTCGTCGAGAACTGGAGCAGGCTGCGCCACATCGAAGGTGCCTCACAGCGTATCCAGGAAGATACGATGCGGTTCTCGCAGATCATGGAAGATCTGGGTTCCAGCTTCGTCCAGTCGATCATGACCTTGATCGCCTTCCTGCCGGTCATGATCCAGTTGCAGGCCCACATCACTGAGTTGCCGATTGTCGGAACAGTCCCCCAGCCGCTGGTTGTCGCAGCACTTGCCTGGTGTCTGTTCGGAACGATTTCAGTGATGGTTGCGGGTATGAAGTTGCCGGGATTGCAGTTCCGCAACCAGCGCGTCGAGGCCGCCTATCGCAAGGAACTCGTCTACGGCGAGGATTATGCCGACAGAGCCCAGCCGGCGACCACCGCCGAGCTGTTCGCCAATGTTCGTCACAACTACTTCAGGCTCTATTTCCACTACATCTATTTCAATGTGGTCCGGTACACCTACTTGCAGGCCGACAACATCTTCTCCCTGCTGATCCTCGGCCCCTCGCTCGTGGCGCACAAGATTACCTTCGGAGCCCTGAACCAGATATCGAACGCATTCGGCAAGGTGACGGGGTCGCTGCAGTTCCTGCTCAGCTCGTGGTCGACCATCGTCGAGCTTCAGTCGGTGCACAAGCGCCTTCGCGCCTTCGAAGCAACGCTGGAAGGCGAGCCGCTGCCTGAAATCGATCAGCGCTATCTCGCGAGGCAGGGCGCCGAAGACCCGGCCTGATCACACTTTGGTCGGGGAAAGCGTGGGCGGCTCAGCCGCCCACCGCTGCCTGTCTGTCGCCGGCGCGTTGCCGCGAGACATAGTCGCGAAAACTGATGCATTCGACATCGGCCTTGACGCAGACTTCGCCGGCAAAGCGCTCCAGCGCGTTCCAGTAGGCGCCGTCATTCATCAGCGTGAAATGGAAGCCGAGTTCCAGCGGAATGCGCTTGCCCTGGTATTGCCTGTCGAAGGCGGCGCGGAAGGCGTCATAGGTCCGCTCAGCGAATTCCGCCACTCCGCTCGGTCGCTCGAAGCCGCCGGAATGGCGGACATAGAGATTGTAGTCCATAGCGATCACCGGTCTTGCCTTCGGGCCCTCCGGAATCTGCGGCAGTGAAAAGCGCGTGATGCCGTTGCTTGTCGGCGGCTGGGCCGGGCCCTTCGAGACGCCGCTGGCGTCGAACTGGAAGCCGGCCGCGGGAAGTGCCTCATAAAGCGCCTTGTTCGTCGACAGATAGGGCGCGCGAAAGCCGACCACCGCATGCCGCGCGAAAGCGCGCCAGCCTGATTGCTCGGGCGCAATGCCGTTGATCGAATAGGCATTCTCAAGGATGTGCTGGAAGGAACCGAATTCGCTCAGCCAGTCGGCCTTGCTCCAGCCCTTGCCGTCGAAATGGCCACAACCATGGCTGCCTATGTCGTGGCCTTCCGAAACGGCAAGCCGGATCTGCTCGAGTCGCTCGGCCACGTCCTGTTTCGAGGTGGCAAAGCCGATATTCGATTTGCCGGCGCTCTTGCCGGGCGCGGTGTATTCCGAGCGCGTTTGTGGCGAGAGCAGAAAGACGCCGGACAGAAAATAGGTGAAATGCGCGCCGGTGCGCTCAGCCATTGCCCGGCTGCGCTTCCACTGCGAAATGTCGCGGGCGCTGTCGAACGAGATGATGACGACCTGCTTCGGCTTCAGCTTCGCCGGCGTGGCGGGCGGATCGGCAAAGGCACCGCCTGCCATCGCAAGCGAGGCAAGAGACGACGCAAAAACGCGGGACAGAGGAGGCATCGGCAAAGGTCTGGGTATCCGGAAGGTCAAGGACCGGCTAGCTGCGAAATGTGGCACGGGTGCGGTCACCCGCAGAGGTGCTCTTTGCCGCGCCTCGACCTCTCTCCGCCGATTTTCCTGCCAAGCCCCTTCCATGCCGACAAAATTTCGCTAAAACGCGGGCTCAAGAAGCGCCCCGGCCGGGGCTGCAATGGTTTTGATGATGTCGGACGACAGTTTTATCCGCGAAGTCAACGAAGAGATTCGTCGCGAACAGGCGCAGGCGCTGTGGGACCGTTTCGGCCCGGCCCTGCTTGTCCTTGCCATCCTGGTGGTGCTCGGCACCGCCGCCGTCGTCGGCTACCGCTATTGGGATGAGAGCCGCGCCAACCGCTCGGGCGATGCTTTCTCGCAGGCGCTGAAGCTCGCCAATGACGGCAAGAGCGACGAGGCGCTGGCCGCACTGGATTCGCTGGAGAAGGACGGCTACGGCGCCTATCCGCTGCTCGCCCGCATGCGTGCGGCGACCGTAAAGGCCGACAAGGGCGACGTCGATGCCGCCGTCAAGGATTTCGACGACGTCGCCGCCGACACCGCCATTCCTTCGGGCATCCGCGACATGGCCCGCCTCAGGGCGGCACTCCTGCTCGTCGACCACGGCTCCTTCGCCGACGTCTCCAGCCGCGTCGAGGCGCTGACCGCAGACACCAACACGCTGCGCCACACCGCGCGCGAGGCGCTCGGTCTTGCCGCCTGGAAGGAAGGCAAGTCTCAGGACGCGCTGAAACTGTTCGACCAGATCGCCTCGGATGACGGTGCCCCGCGCAATGCGCGCCAGCGGGCGACCTTGATGTCCGAGCTGATTCGCGGGTCGGGCAGCGCGTCGTGATGCCGGATGACATTCAAAGTCGCCATCATCGGCCGGCCTAACGTCGGCAAATCGACTCTTTTCAATCGGCTGGTGGGAAGGAAGCTGGCGCTTGTCGACGACACGCCGGGCGTCACCCGCGATCGCCGCGTCCATGCGGCAAAGCTCTACGACCTGCATTTCGATGTCATCGACACTGCCGGCTTCGAGGATGCGGGCGCCTCGACGCTGCCTGGCCGCATGCGCGCGCAAACCGAGATCGCCATCCGCGAAGCCGATCTGATCTTCTTCACCATCGACGCCAAATCCGGCTTGCTGCCCGACGACAGGACCTTTGCCGAAGTGGTGCGTAAATCCGGCAAGCCGGTCGTGCTGGTCGCCAACAAGGCCGAAGCGAAGGGCGCCCAGGGCGGCATGCTGGAGGCCTGGGAGCTTGGCCTTGGCGAGCCGATCCCGGTCTCGGCCGAACACGGCCAGGGCATGCCCGATCTGCGCGACGCCGTGATCGCTGCCCTCGGCGAGGAGCGCGCCTTCGGCGAGGAAGAGGACGACGACGACGAGGTCGCCGCCAGCGAAGTGCTGATCGGCGAGGACATTGCCGATCCGGACGCCGAGCCCGCCTATGACGACACCAAGCCGATGCGCATCGCCGTCGTCGGCCGCCCGAACGCCGGCAAGTCGACGCTGATCAATGCGCTGATCGGCGAGGAGCGGCTTTTGACCGGGCCGGAAGCCGGCATCACCCGCGATTCCATCTCCGTCGACTGGGACTGGCGCGGCCGCCGCTTAAAACTATTCGACACCGCCGGCATGCGCCGCAAGGCCAGGATCCACGAAAAGCTGGAAGTGATGTCGGTGCAGGACGGCCTGCGCGCCATCCGCTTCGCCGAGATCGTCATCATCGTACTCGACGCCACCATCCCTTTCGAGAAGCAGGATCTGCAGATCGCCGACCTGATCATCCGCGAGGGCCGCGCGCCGGTGATCGCCTTCAATAAATGGGACCTGATCGACAAGCCGCAGGAGCTGCTGGCCGAACTGCGCGAGAAGACCGAGCGGCTTTTGCCGCAGGCGCGTGGCATGCAGGCGGTGACAGTCTCCGCCGAGACCGGCCGCGGCCTCGACAAATTGATGGATGCCGTCATCCGCACGCACAAGGTCTGGAATAGCCGCGTCTCGACCGGCAAGCTCAACCGCTGGCTGGAAGGCATTCTGGCGCATCACCCGCCGCCCGCCGTCGCCGGCCGCCGCCTGAAGATCAAATATGTCACCCAGGCCAAGACGCGGCCGCCGGGCTTTGTCGTCCAGTGCTCGCGGCCCGATGCGATGCCGCAATCCTATGTCCGCTATCTCTCGAACAGCCTGCGCGAAGCCTTCGACATGCCGGGCGTGCCGATCCGCATCGCCTTGCGCACCTCCGACAATCCCTTCGCCGGCAGGGCCAAGAAGCGCTGAGCGGCACGGCTCGGCGGTTTGCGGAAACGCCCATCGCTTCGTCATCCTGGGGCGAAGCAAGGAGCGAAGCGACGCGGCGCAGACCATAGGATCCTGTGTGTTCGTTCAGTGCTATGTTTGAGGTGGGAAGGAGGCCGAGAGGATCCTGGTCGTCCCTGTTGGGACAGGCCGCGGCATGGCTCGGCCCCTTCCCACCAATGAACCATCAACCTGAACAGTTGCACGGGGCTGTTACC